>NZ_LJYH01000052.1:0-88811 GCF_001440005.1 Mycobacteroides sp. H001 | reverse complement strand
TGTACCGCCATTTATGACCACCTGCCCAATTTCGCCGCCGTGATTTCGTCCTGCTGCCGACGCATCATCGACACGGCATCGCTGGTGTCGAACGCGCTGATCGTGGTGTTGAATGTCGGCCCGGGCTGCTGCCCCGCGCGGCCCCCGTGAGCCGTCCCCGCGGGAAGCGCTGCGGGCGCCGGCACAGCGGCCGACGCCGAGATTGGCGCCGCTCCGCCGAATCGGCCAATCCCAGCGCCATCGGACGCACCAAGGCCACCACCGGAACCGCCGCCACCAATGGATATGCCGCTGACGAACTGAGAGATTCCCTTGAGCCAGCCCGGCGAATCAGGAACGCCGAGCACACCGAGCGCCGAGGATACCTGCCCGCCAACCGCTGCGGCAGCTGCGTTGCCGAACTCGAATGTCCGCTCTGGCTGACCGGGCACCTGCGACTTGACACCCATGCCGGCCAGCCCGATCCCCGAGAGCCCGGAAATGGACGACGGCAGATTGAACCCGCCGCCACCGGAGGACGATCCGCCGCCACCCGGCGCCGCCGCGCTCACCGCTTCCGTGCCGCCGGACGAGACCGCGGTGTCGCCGACGGGCGGGTTGACGCCCGCGGCCACGCCCTGCCCGGTCTCGCCGCCCCTGGATTTCAACGCGCCGAGTAGACCGTTGGCTATACCGGGCCCGGAGAAGATGTGCACGTGATCCATATGGTTCTGCGTCGGGCTACCGCGGTCGGCCATCTTCTCCGAGCGCCCACCCGGATACCAGAGTTTCTGTTGCCAGATCGCCCATTTCAGGTCAATGGCCGAGGCGTTGTCGACGGCGAAGTCCTTGACCGCATCGCCCTTGGTCTTGTCGCTGGTCATCACGTCCAGCGCGCGGCCGGTGGAATGCTCCCCGTACTTGTCCTGAGGGCGCCATCCGCCAATGTTGCTGATTCCGAATCGATCACTGATGATCTTGCGCAGCTGGGCAGTCCCGGCGACCAGGCCGCCACCGGCATACCCGGGTAGCTTGCCGGTGGCGTTCACGTAATCCAGATAGCCGGGGTGGTCGCGCTCGATGGACTCTTGCGATGATGCTTGGACGACGAATTCTCGACCGTGCACCACGCCCGCGATCTTGTCTACCGGCCAATTCCCGGTGTAGCCACCGACATTCAGCCCGGGAAGTGGTTTACCGTCCGGTCCGAGGACATGGCCGTCGGGAGTCAGCGAGTAACCGGGCAGCTGTCCGGCTTGAACTTTCGCGCGTATCTGGTCAGGAAGCGGTACCTGCTTCGGCGCCATCGCCGCGTTGCCCTGCCCCACCCGTGGCGGGCCACCGAAGTCACCAACGCCCGGTTGCGGTGGCTTCACACCCGCGTCCTGTGCCCGCCGATCGGCTTCCCAGCGAGACCAATACCGCTCCTGCTGCTCGGCATGCCAGTTCTGGGTGATCCGGTCGAGCGCTTCAAACACCGCGCCAGCCACCGGGATGATGGTGCCCAATGAGTTGACGATGGACTTTGCGCCACTGCCCGCCCGGCCAGGTAAGACCGACCCCAACAGCTCTCCGGTATCGGCAAAGGTGGACTTTACGGTGACTGCTGTTCCGAGGATGCTCTGCAGATTGCCGCCCACGGTCTGCAGCGTCGTGGCCGATCCCTCGCCGAACTCTCGCACCCCGTCAAGCTGGAACCCGAAGGCAGCGCCAATGGTTGCAATGGTGTCAGTGGTGGTGCGCACCCTGTTACCGATATCGTCTGTTGCCCCCTGAATATCACCGGATCGCAACGCATTAGCGATTCCACTCGACCACCCGGCCGCGCCGCTGCGTATCGCCGCGCCGACGTCCGCCAAGGGCGGTAGCACGGCATTCTTGATCGTCTCGCCGATGTTGCCAGCCTTGATGCTGTCGCTAATCGACCCGACGATCGACTTGCCGACGCTGACACGAGCGTTATCGATGCCCCACTTGATGCCATTGACAACTCCGTCAACCATCTCGTCGGCAAGGGGGCCGCCGCGCAGCTCCTCTTTCATGCCGCCCGCGATGCCCTCGACGATTACCTTCGCAGCCTCCCGGCCGATATCGGCCTTGCTGACAGCGTCTTTCGTTCCCTTGGCAACTGCGTCCCCGGCGGTCTTACCGGCCCGCTCGGCGGCGCGGGTGTCGACCTTGGGCTCCACCTTGACCTGCGTCGTCTGCTTCTCGACGGTGTCGCGCGTCTGCTTTCCGACTGCCTCTGCGGCGCGCTGATCAACCTTGGGTGTGATCGATACGCTGACGACCTTGCCGTCGATCTGTTTGTCGATCGCCTCGGTCACGCCATTGAGTGAGGGGATGATCTGCAGGACCGCATATCCGATTGGCGTCGTCACGTATATCTCACCTCCACAACAGTTTTCACAGTCAGTCAGCTACTTGGCGTAACCGCTTTTGCGTTTCAGGAATATGGCCTTGAGCGCTTCTTTCGCTGCAGCAACAGCTTTGGCGACCATCGCGGCCCGCGTCGGATGGTCGATGTCGTCGGGAACCTTCTTCGGGTCGCCGAGCAACTTGACCATTGCCGCCCACACATCGGCGATCAGGTGATCGGTGACCGTCCATCCGGGCTGTCCGTCGTTGACCGCCGCTACCGTGCGCGAATGCGGCGGCAGTTGGCGCACCAGGACGCCGAGGCGGCGGATAGACAGTGTGCCGCGGTACAAATCGGTGAGGTCAAGTCCGTTGTAGTACTGGGCTAGGTCGGCCTCTATCTCGTCGCCATACTCAATGAGTATGCGCCAGAGGCCAATTAGTTTCCCAGCAGTGCGGTGATGTTGTCGCTGAGTTCGTTGTAGTCACGTATCGAGGGCCGCGCAGCTCTGAACGCTTCCCACTGATCCGGGCCCAGTAGCGCCTTGGTGATGGCCCGGTTGTACTCACGCTGCTCACCCTCGGTCTGTGGTTCCGGCCTGGTGCTCATCTCTTCGAAGACCTCGAAAGGCATGTCTTCTCCGAGACCGATTCGGAATTTGACGCCGCACTGCTCGACGGTCACGAACCCGTCTTCGGCCTCGGCCTTGCGTGCCTGCGCCGACCTCTTCGGGTCCGGCTTGGCCGCATCGGCCGGGGTTGCCTTGCGCGGTGCGCTTTTACGTGGTGCGGTCATGTTCGACTCCTTGGCTACAGGGAAAGGGGATCGACTCGCTTGGGTGAAGCCCCGCCCCGGACACGGGAGTCGGTCGCGTCCGGGGCGGGTGCTTTCGACCTACGAGACAGTGACGGTGCCGCCGGTGCCGGTTGCCGACACAGCGGGAACCGGGCCGGTAAAGGTGGCCACCAGTGGGCCGCCGTCGGGGCCTTCGACGGTCACACCGGGCGCGTCGAGTGCCTGCACAGATTCCAAGTCCCGCATCGCGGACTGCAGCGCGTACGCCGTCTTCGCTGTGAGGGAGGCCGTGGTGTCATCACCCACCGTTGCCGTGTAGGCGGTCACGCCCGCGCCGATAGTGAACGTCTTGGTGACGTCGTCGTCGGTGCTGCTGTCCAGGTACTTGAACACGTCGCCATTCGCGTCGGCGGTGTGATGCACCGTGATCTCCGCGAATGACAGCTCGCCATCGACAATGCCGCCGTGGCTCTTGAGTTCGGCCAGCGCCGGGCGCAACGCCACCCACACGCGGGTGATGTCCTCATCGACGTACCGGTACAGCACGTAGATCTGAACATCCTTGGGGATGCCCAACTTGTCCGGCGTGGAGCCGGGCAGCACTACTTTGCGGGTGACGGAGTTGTACTCCAGCGCGGTGAAACCGCTCTTGAGCTTGCCCTTGCGGAACTTGATCCGAAACGACGGATGCCCGAACGCGTCGTATTCCTTGACCTCGCCGGACGGGTCGAGTGGGATGCCCTTCTTGTCGTCGATCAGACCGGAGAACTCCCAGCCCTTGGCGCCGGGGTCGGCGGTGGCGTTCGTCGGGATCTTCGCGGCGATGTTGTTGCCTGGGACATCCTGCTTGAGTATCAGCCAGACCTCGGCCTTATCCGGGATGACGGTAGCGTCGGGATTGATCTTTGCAACCATTGTTGATTCCCTCCTTTAAGGGCGTGAGAGCCCTTGCGGGCCAACAAAAAACCCCGCCAGGTAGGCGGGGTTGATCGGTGCGCTACAGCGCAGTTATCGGGTGCGTGCCCGGGTAAGAACCGTGAACGAAATCAGGTCGCCGCCCGTGCGTTTGTCGCGGGCCTCCAGGAACGCGGCACCGGGCCGGATCGCGGCGACACCAGGGATGCGTGCGGTCAGCAGCCGAGCCATCACCGCATACGCGTACTTCGGTTCCCGGCCCGACGTCCACGACGTGCCGCGGATCGTCGGATCAGTTGCCACCGGCCACATGTCCAATGTGCTTCCGTCGTCAGCGATCACCAGCACCGGATCGGAGTCGAGCGTCCAATCGGCCGGCAACTCCAACACGAACGACAACTCGGGGAATCGGGCCGCCAGATCCGCATCAGCTTTCAGCCAGTCCTTGATCAGCCGCGCAACGTCGACCGGCTCACGCACCGCGGGTAGCGTCACCGGCCAGCCTTGCCTTGCGCCCGCCGCGCAGCCACCCACGCCTCATTTGCATCGCCGGACGCCTTCGCCTCCGCGGGTGTCGCTTCCGGCCGCGCCTTGCGCCCCTTGCCGCGACTGCGCTTCTCTGTGGCAGGCTTGGGCCGCACCTCCAGCCCCGCCGCCGCGGCGGCACGAGTCAGCACGCCATCCTTGGCCTGCATCTCAGCGGGCACACTCACCGAAGCCGCGACGCGGTCAGTGGTGTAGATCTTGACCTCGGCGCCCTCGCCGATCGCATCGGCAACCTGGCCCGCCAGATCCTTGATCGCGCCGGCCGCCAGTACCTTGAGGACTTCGGCGCCGCCCTCTTGGTCCAGTACGAAGGCCATCAGCCTTGCCCCCTGGCGCACAGCACCTCCAGGCCACCGCGACCGTTCATGTTCCAGTCGTTGACGGTGATACTGCGGTATCGCTTGCCGCGCACCGTCAGCTCATCGCTGTTGACCAGATCGGTGCCGGGAAGGAAGTAGACGACGCACTGAGTGTCCTCACCGGTGCGACCGCGCTCGACTCGATCTGCGCCGCCGCTCGATCCTGCCGAGCTGCCGCCAGATCCGGGCGCGACACCGATCGCAGTCAGTGGCACCGGTGCGCCGTCAGCGGTGAGCTTTCCATTTTCGTCACGACCGGCGCCGCGATGCCGGATCACCGGCTCGCTCACGGCTGCGGCTCCAGTCGGTACAGGTCCAGGATCGACAACTCGGCCATGGAAAATGCCGACCCCGCAATGACTTTCTCTTCGGGCCAGCGGAATGGACCAACCGCGATGGGCTTGCCGCCCGTCGGGGCCTGCGACGTACGGTCGGCGTATGAGAGCACCGCGGACTCGAAGTCGGCGGCCTCGACGAATCCGTGATCCATCGTCACCGTGATCGCACCCAGCTTGCTTGACCAGGGCGCCCCGGACTTCTTACGCACCAGCCCGGTCTTGGACCACTCCAGGCTGCCGAGATTGAGAGTCACGCCGTCCTCGACGACGCTGATCAGCTCGACGACCCGGAGAGTCGGCAGCCGTAGCAGCGACCCCCCGGGCCCGTCGAGCTCGACCTCATGCTCTTCCTTGACGGGTGTGACGTGCCAGCCGCACCAACGCTGCACCGCGGCAAGTCCAGCCGCGAGGTTCCGCTCGGTCTCCGAATCATCCGCAACCAAGCGGCCTTTGGTGTACTTCGCCAGTGCGGCTGTATCGAGCACTGTTACGCCTACTTGCTCGCCGGAGCCTTGGCGGCCTTGTTGGCCGGTGCGGGTGCGCCCTTCGCGGCTTCGGCAGCTTCGGCCGCTGCGGCTTCGGCCTGTTGCTTCGCCGCCAACTCGGCCGCCTCTTGTTCGGCGGCAGCCTTCGCAGCTTCGGCCGCTGCGGCTGCCAACTCGGCCTCGATTCGCACCGATGCCAAATCCTTGTGGGACAGGCCCCTAGCCTTCGCGTCCTCATCGTTGAGCAGCAGCGTGGTCTTCACGCCGTTGACCACTACGTCGTACTTTTCCACTGGTCCTCCTTGAGGTGGGGCCGGGGACAGCCACGATGGGCCATCCCCGGCTTCTACTCCGATCAGTGCCATTTAGGCGGTCAGATCCACCGACACGAACGCTGGCGGGCGGGTGACGCCGAACGCCACGCGCTCCTCGCCGAGCACCGCGACCAGGTTGCGCACAAAGAAGTCTTCGTGCGAGTCGGTCATGGTGACCGTGGTCTGCTCGCGGTCCCACAGCACAGCCTTCTTGTAATCGCCGAGTAGGCCATTGCCTTCGGGCTGCGACTCGGACTCGACCACCGGGATTCCCCACAGGGTCCGGTTGGTGATCGACTGCGGTCCGCCGTAGTAGTAGCGGTTCTCGCCGTCCTTGAGCAGGTCCAGCGCCTCGGCGTCCGCGGGGTTAAACACCCACGCGTTCGGGTTGGCCCGGCCCACGTGGCGGGCCTTCGTCACGGCCTTGCGGGTCGTGGTGAAGAAGTCCGTGGTCCACGCCTGGGCCTGGATGCCCGAGGTGTTGTTGATGCCGGCGATGTTCTCCCCGGACCCGGAGCCGTTGAGGATCTGATCCTCTTCCTTCTCGGCGACGTCCTTGCTCAGTTCGTCGTTGATCAGCCCCTCCAGCTGGGCAACGTCGGCCAAGGCGCGCTTGGTGATCGGGACCCATTCGGCGATCGTCTTGACGGTGGTCGAGACGATCTCGAATGCCCACGAGCCTTCGGGCTTGTAACCGCCTCCGGCGACGTTGACGGTCGGGCCCGCGGAGCCCGGGGCGGTCGGCCGTGCCGAGCTGGTCGCCTCAGGCACGACATCGGCGGCATTGGTGTGGCTGGTCTGCCGCACGAATTCCACGGTGTCGCTGCCGGTGCGGCGGGTCGAGATCAGGTCGCGGATCTTGAGTTCCTTGCGTCCGAGCATCTCGACGATGTCGGTGCGCTCGTTGACCACGAACGCGCCGCCGGATGTCGATGAGGAGCCGGTGATCAGCGACTTGACCGCGATCGGTGCCGAGGACAGGTGCGAGCCCTTGGGGATGCTGATCTGTCCGTTGTGAGTGAACGGGTGCAGCATCGCCTTGAACTCGGGCGAGCCGACGACCGCCAGGCCGAGGTTGGACGCCTTGGCCTTGTAGTCGCCGCCGTCGCTGGTCTCGATCGGATTGCCGATCTGCTCGCCCAGCGCCTTGGCCTGGTCGATGACCGCGATGTCGGCCTTGGCGACCTTGATCTGATCCAAGACCTGGGTGGCCTTGCCCATCAGGTCGCTGTATTCGGTGACATCGGTCTCGGGCCATTCGGACTGCCCGCCCTGGCCGTGCTTCTCGGCGATCTCCCGGGCCTTGGCCAGGAATCCGTTGCCGTCCTTCTGGAGCTGTTCCAGCTTCTCTTGCAGTGTCGTCATGTCGATCTTTCTCCTTGGGGTTGGTTAGGTGCTCAGCGCGAATTCCGCGGCGAGCCTGTCCAGCGCCGAGGTGTCGACGGACGACTTCTGGCTGGCCTCGCGCGGCTGTCCCGGCTGCGTATCCGCTTCCGGCGCTTGGCGAGACGGACCGTTGCCGCTGGCCTTTTCCTCGTCTGATGTGCTTTCGAGAGCCGACAACACGCCGCCGATCGCGGTGTGCGCCTCACGTAGTGCGCTCTCGTTTTTGGCCGATAGCACGCGGCCAGCTTTGACCTCGTGGGACACCAGGTCGATGATCGACTTGACTGTCACCACGGAGGTGTCTTGGTTCGCGCCGATGGGCACGAATGAGAATTCGTAAACTTTCAGCTCGCGCAGTTCGTTTGCGCGCAATCCGTTTTCGAGTTCAACACCGGCCTGGTCGATCGTGTCGTAGGCGAATGACAACTGATTGAGCCGGCGGCCCTTGACCAGCCGGTAGACGTGGGGACCCTTCGGCGATTCGAGGTCGAACAGGCCCTTGACCCACCAGCCGTGCTCGTCCTCGCCCATATCCTGGGCGCCGGCCACGTAGAAGTCCGGGTCATCCATCCGGTGACCGAACAATCCGGGCAGTACCAGGCCGGAATTCTTCCACGTCGCGATTGTCTTGAGGAATGCGCCAGGGGCAACGATGTCGCCGTAGCTGTCGGGCTGCTTGATGAATGTCGATGGGTAGACGATGAATTCGCCTTCTTTGAGCCCATCGTCGGGTCCGGCCTTGACCTGCCCGATAGAGGTGTTCTTGGTGAGCATTAGTCCTCCTGCTCGGTTTCGTCGGCCGGCGGCTTCTCCGTCGGGGTCATGGTTGGTGCTGAGCCGTCATCGGCTGGGATCGGTTCCTGGTCGCCGTTCTGGGTGACGTTCAGCGGGCGGATCAGCTCATCGCCGTTTTCGACGGGTGGCAAGTTCGCAAGCGAGCGGCCCTCGTTGATGGTTCGCCATGGCCCGCCGACGGATTGAGTGATTGAGGCGTCGCGCTTCTCGACGTTGCCGCTGAGTTTTTCCATGAGGTTGAACTCGACATAGAACTTCTCGGGCTTGCTCTCAAAATCGGGCAACAGCTGTAGCACGATCTCGTCTTGGATCATCGTCAGCCATGGGCCGAGGGTGTCCTGATACAACATCTGGTGCTGCTCTTCGATATTCGAGAACGTCGCATGATCCAGAATCCCGATCATCGGCGGCGGGATGAAGTACGACCGCGCAACCTCTTCGTCGGTGAGCTTGCGAGATTCGATGTACTGCAAATCTTTCGCCGTCTGCGATGCCGCAACGAACGTCATGCCATCTTCGAGTAGCGGGGTTCCGCCGGCGTTCGCCGCCATCGCGCCCGCGTATTCGGATTGCCACTCGCGTTTGAACCGGGCCTTAGCGTCTTCCGACCACTTCGGGGCATCGGGCACCTTAGGGCGCGAGATGTATCCGGAATGCCGAGCACCGTTGCGCATGATCTGATCGCGCATCTCCGAAGCGGTCCAGTCCTCGCGCAAGATCTGCCGGAGTGATTCCAGCGGGGATACTCCCGCATCGGCGATGCCACCGTAGCCCCGGAAGTACACCACCTCGTCGGCGGGAATCAGCCTCGCGCTCTTGGTGCCCCGGAACTCGAATTGTTCAGGGGTAAGCCAGTTGTCACCCTTGGGTGTGATCAGCGGCGCCGGTAGATGCACCAGGCGTGGCCCGAGCGCGGTCTTGATCTTCCACCAGTAGGCGCAGTCATAGATCGCGAAGTCGTGCACCAACGTGTTCAGGAACCGGTACCGCGTGGTGAAACTGTTGGGCTGCTGCAGCAGTCGGGCCAGGGCATGATCGGTCAGACGCTTACGGTCGTTGTCGCCGCGGCGCTCGAACGTGTGAATGCCGAGCTGGGCGATGTTGCGTGCCAGGAAAGACACCGTGCGCCGCACCGATGGCTGCTTGCGCCACAACTCGAAGTAGTCCATCGCAACCCATGGCGACAGCTCGATTGATCGGATGGGGGTAACACTCGGGCGGGACATTCCGCGTACCGAGCCCTCAGAGACGACGAACGCCATGACACCGCCTCTCAGAGCATCTGCACATAGTCGACATTGGCCCGATCGATCCGAACCTCACCGTCAGCAGGCATTGCATGCTCGACACCCGGCTCATGGACCAGAGCGCCGCGCAGGATCATCCCGGCACGACCATCGAAAGTGCAAACACCCTCAATTGCATTGCCACTGAACAGGTTTACCAATACCTTGCGACCAGCAGCCACATAGCGACGTCTAAACAATCATCAGCCCTTCTTCTTCGTAGGCACTCGTGCCCGCCACCTCACGCGCGGCCAGCGCGCGCGAGAGCGCCATGATCAGTCCCACCACGCCGTCGATCTTGTCGCCCGCATTGGCCTTGTCCGGCTTCACGTTTCCTGCCGGGTCCATCGCGACGGCGAAGTTGTCGATCTCCCAGCGCAACAGCGGATTGCCGCCGTGTCGGATCATGGGCTTGATCGGCAAGCCGTTCTCATCGGTACGGGCGCCGATGCGGATCAGCCGTTGCAGATCCTTGGTCGGTGCGCTCATCGAGGCAAACCCCTGGCCCATGGTGAGCATGGGCGCGCCGTCGCTGGTCAGGTTGTTGATCAGCTGGTTGGCGTTCCAGCGGTCGTAGGCGCATTCCTGCACTAGGAACTCGTCGCGGTCCCGCCCGACCTGCGCCTCGATGAAGTCGTAGTCAGTCACATTGCCCGGCGTCGTGGTGAGCCATCCTTGCTTGACCCACGTCGATGCCGCGTTCGCAGTGCGCTCGTCGAGTGCGGCGATGGAATCCTCTGGCGCCCAATGTCTTGCCAGCACCTCGAACGCGCCGTCCTCGGTGGGAAATACCCATACCAGGGCTGTTAGGTCCGACGTCGAACCCAAGTCCAGCCCGCCGTAGCACTGCCGACCGGCCAACCGGGATAGGTCCACGATCGAGGCGTTGGCGTCCCAGTCTTCGATATCGAGATACCGGGTTTCCTGCTTGGTCCGAATACCCAAGTGCAGCCGCAGGAACCGAGCCAGCTCGGCCGGTGAGTCCTTGGCCTTCTCCGCGGCCTCAATCATGTATTGCTTCGTCGGGGAGATCCCATAGCCCGGATTGGACTTGCGCCACGTCGATTCGGCGAACGGGTCATCGCCCTTGACCAGCTTGCCGTCGGCATACTCGGGCTTCTCCGCGGCGAACACCACCCCGTAAGTGCTCGGCCGCTTGAGCACCCCGCGCGCCAACTTCTCGATCAGGGAGCGCTTCTCGTCGTACGGCGTGTGCCGGCGCCCAGCGTCCGCGGTCGTGATGTAGATGATGAGCGGCTGCTCACGAGAGCCGGTGCCGGTCTCCAGCGCCTCGATCAGCACCATGTCCTTGTGCAGGTGCAACTCATCGACGATCGCGCCGTGAATGTCGGCGCCGTGCTGCGCATCACCCGCGTTGGCGATCGGCTGAAAGTAGCTCCCCGATACCGCGTGGGTGATCCGGTGCTTGAGCGCTCGCAGGTGCCGCTTGAGTCCGGGCGACTTGTTGACGATCTGCCGCACCGGCTCGAAGACGAACCCGGCCTGTTCCTTGGTCGTCGCCGCAGCGAGCACCTGCGCGCCGAACTCGCCATCGGCCGCCGTCAGGTAGATGCCCCACCCGGCCGCCGTCGTCGTCTTGCCGTTCTTACGCGGCATCTCGATGTACGCGATCCTGACGATGCGCACCCAATCGCCCGAATCCACAGAACGATGCACCCAGCCAGCAACAGGTGCAATCGCGTACGCCACCTGCCACACGTCAGGATCGAATCGCTGACCAGCGAATCTACCCTTGGTGTGTCGCAACTGCCGGAATGCAGCAACTACTTTGTCGGCACGCTCCGGGTCGAACCGCGCCCCAGGGACCTCCCGCGGCTCCGGGGTCTTGATCAGCGGCGGGCAGTCAGGTACCGGATAGCCGCGTGTGCGGAGGTAGTACGCGACCTCGGGCGAAAGCTTAAGCGCGTCAAGGTCGGCCGAATCCCAATCGTCGCTAGGCGACGACGGCGGCGCGCTGCGCCTTGGCACGATCGCTCCAGCACTTCCGGCAACGACGGCCGCCCTCCTTGCGCGGCATGACGTTTCGTCCGCTGAGTTCGTGGCCATTCGAGCACTTCGTCCGCCGGGCATACATGGCCGGAAGGCTGATGCCCCTCAACGTGTTCTCTCGCTGCGTAACCGGCTCCAGGTGATCCGGGTTTACACAGCTGCGGAAACGGCATCGGTGGTCCAGATGCTTACCCGGGGGCACGGCATCCACCAGCGCTTCGTACGCAACCCGGTGGGCACCCCGCATTAGCCCGTCGAACCAGTACCGCCCGTAGCCGCCATGCTCCAGCGCTGCGGCCCACAGCCAGCAGCCGCCAGGAATGATCGGCTGCTCAACCTTCGACCAGAACCGCGCGGGTAGGCGGGCATCACCAAACGTGGTCATTCATCGCCCCCTGCACCCGCGAAGGGGTTCGCCTCGAACTCGCCACGATCGTCGTCTCGCTTGGACACGTTGCGCTCGGCCGCCGGCGTCAAACCGAAGTGGTTCGCGAACTGCAGCAACCGTGCTGACGCCTGCTCGGCGACTGCCACCGCGGGATTCTTCGTCCACCACACCGAGGTGGAGCCGTCCTTGCGGGTCGACTCATTGCGCACCGTGATCCCGTTCGCGTTCACATCCCTGGTCGCCGCGACGAACCGCGACCACGTCTCGCAGTAGGCCGCCAACGTCGCACGGTCCTCCGGCTTGATCAGGTCAAGACGCACCAGACCAGGGGCAACGCGCTTCCACTCGGCCTTTGCCTCGCGCGACAGCCACGACGGAGGATTCGGTGCCAGGCGCTTGAACGCCGGGGGCTGCGCAACCGGCCGACCTGCACTGTCCTGACCCTCACCACGACCATTGAGCAAGAGCAGTTTCGCTGGCTGCTGCGCGGGCATCACTCACCACCTATTTGCTGTACGCGGGAGCCATTTGCTGGCACGCCATGGGGTTTATGCATAATTAACCCCCCTTGCATGAATGTTGTGCAGAAAAATGCCGACCTACCGCGGCGAGTCGCATATGTGCTGGTCAGAGCGATATTCACCCCTATACCCCCTCTGACCTGCGAATATGGCCAATCGGGGTTATACGCCATGCATAAACATCTGAATATTTATGCACGCCTCTTTGCGTATGAGTTTGCTGTCCGCAGACGGTGTTTGCCACGCAGCGCGTCGGCGTTGGTCTTGGCCTTGTGGTGGTCATCGCACAGGGACATGAAGTTGCGCGGGTCGTACTTCTCGCCGCCCTCTGCCAGTGGCGTCACGTGGTCTACGTCGTCGGCAAGGCGGGGGCAGCCCGGGTGTTCGCACAGCGGGTGTGTGGCCAGGTATGCATCGCGCACCATCTGCCAGCGTCGGTCATTGCCGCTGTCGTGGGTGGAGCCTTCCCACGCTGGACGGCAGGAGCAGGGCCGGCCCTTGGGCGCTGGCTTGTGGCAGCGAGCGCACACACGCGGTGGTGCACTGGGCATTGGGTCGCCTCCCCGGATATGACAAAACCCCAGCTAGACCGGGGTTTTTCGGGCAGGGTGAACTCCTGACAATTCGGATTCTAGCAGGTCAGAGGCTTGAAATGGCAACGCTGTTCGAGGCCGTGTTGCACCCGTCAATCAACGCGTTGCTTCCAGCCTTTCCATTGATCCAGGCGCACCTTGCCGATCCGCTCATCCCCGTGCCGACCGGTAACGTCACCATGCTTGAGGCATTGCAGCCGCCCCTTGTCGTCCCGAACAATCGAGTAGCAGTAGCAGGTCTCCTGTTGGACGTCACTCACGCCGTCACCTCCAATTCGGACGGTTCCTGTGTTGCGTTGGTGGCTAGGTGTTTCCACCACAGGTGTTGAGCCTGGCTGAAGCTGAATACCCGGGGATCTCCGCGCTGAATGTAATGCTCAACGATACGGCCTTGGTGGACCCAGCCCCGGATGTGCAGCTGGCGTTTCTTGATCCAGCGCCGAAGGTGATTTTTGGACGGCACCGGCTTGGGGTTTCCGTCCTCATCGAGGCCACCTTCGACGGCGCGCAGGGCCTCGAGCAGCTTGGGTTCAGGCATCAGGTCGCGGTCCACGGACGTGCGCAGGCGATTCTTCTGAACGTCGATCTTGGCTTTGCATTCGGGGCATTCGACGAACTGTTCCTCGGCGCCCGCGTACAGCATGTGCCCGCAGGTGATCTGCTGTCCGCGCCGGTCATGTCCCTTGACTGTGGGACACGGGCCGGCGAAATGGCGTTCTTGGCGGTTGATCGCCCGGACGATGGACGCGTGCAGCTCGGCCATATCCAGCGCGCATTCTTCGGCGCCAGGAGTGAGAGCGATGGCGTGCACATGTTCGGCGAGCCACTCGCACATGTCGGCCAGTGTGGGCCGGTAGCGGCGAGGCATGCGTCGCCAGCGTTCATCGGGCAGGGGACCGATGAAGTGAAGCGACATCACTCGCACGGGCTCGAACGTGATATCGCGGTGCTCACAGATGGCGCGCACCCACGTGGTGATGGTCCCGCGCGCCTGACCGGCGATCTCTGATGCGTTGGCGTTGAACGGTAATGGCTCATCGCTGCTCTTGCCGATTGTGGCGCTGGCGAGCTTGTCTTGGCGGGTCACGGTCTCATCGAGCCGCGCAACCAACCAAGCCAGTTGGGTTGCGTGCTCACGCAGCTGCTCGACACATTTCGAGCACAGGTACAGATCGCACTTCTGGGAGCACTTGCGGCACTTAGTCATTGCATAATCCGTCCGCGATCACCTCGGCCACGTGCGTAGACCATTCGATTGAGCCGCTCATATCCTTGCCGCAATCGCACCAATAGCGGACATCGCCGTCCGGGCGTTCGTCATTCCAAAACACGTGCCTCTGGAGCAGCTGTGCAATCGCATCTTTCGCGGTTCGTACGATCGCCTTGTCTATCTCGGCGGCCAGTGTCACTAAGTCGATCACCCCGTCTACGCGGATCACCCCGGGCCTCACTGCGCCCTCATCGTCCTCGATGTTGGACACCCAGCCCGAATCACTCAAGGCTGCAACGATTCCGCGATCCAATGCCGCCGCGATGGCCGACTGCGCCTCACTCGATTCGGTCATGCCGTCGCTCCCCGTCAATTCGTAGACCGCCTCGGCGATGATTCGTTGATCTGGAGAGCCTGGGAAGTACAAGCGTTGGGTGAACTGTCCTGGCAGCTTGCGCATCTCGTCGGCCCAGTCGATCGTGCTGAGATCCACGTCGTTGTAGAACGCGCTGAACCACAGGGTTGGGTCGAACGGATCATCTGGCAAGTGGCCCCATTCGAGTGCGGGCCAACACTTGAGCACTCGGTCCCAATCGCTCATCGCGGCCATGCCACTGCCTCCAATCGCTCCAATTCCGCTGTCGTGTAGACGTACAGGGCGGTGATGCATGGCCAGCGGACAACCGGGCGGCACGATGTGCAGACGGTGCGCCCGTCCTTGCCGGTCACTGGCTGGTGAACCGTCTTCATCGCCTCCTGGCGTTCCTGAACCATCGGCGGCATGGGCTCCCCGAACTGGACCGAGCCCATGAGCGCGAGCACTGCGGCGTCGGCGATGTCGTGGTTGAGAACCTTGACGCCCGGGAACCAATCGCGGACGGCGAGTAGAACCTCGCCTTTCTCTGCCCTACCGCTGCCGGTGGCCCACTTGGCGCGGGTCTGCGGGGGAACTACCGCGACGGGAACCTTTTTGGCGTCCAGCGCGCCGAATAGCCCGTGCCATAGCCCGCTGCGGTCGAACGTCGAGGGCAGGAACTGGCCGTAGGCGGGGCCCTCGATGACGGCGAGATCGGGCCGGCCGTCGCGCAGTGCCCATTCGATGACAGACCGGCACACTGCGCGGACGCGCCGGCTGCGGGTTGCGTACGAATCGCCGTCGTGGCCGCCGTAGCCGATCGAGTGCAGCGCGGTCGGCCGGCCATCGGTCAGCACGGCAAGGCCAGTGCTACGTAGGCTCGGATCGATGCCTAAAACCGTCGTCACTTGCATGCCCCCTGCTCGAATTGGCCCGTCATGATCCGCTCGTATATCAGGTCCGATGCGGTCTGTAGATCGAGGTGTTCGCGCGAACGCGAGCGGTATCGACGCCCCTTGTTGCATGCGAGGCAAGCGCGAACCCCCTTGGAAATTCCGTAGTTGCACAGATTGGGAGCGGCTAGAACATGACCGCGCTTGCAGTGGGTCCTAGAGGCGAGTGCATGCTCTCCAAGCCGCACAGCGTCGAGTTGATTGGCTGAGCGGGTATCCCAGCGCAGGTTGGCGAGTCGGTTATCCGTACGGTCACCATTGGCGTGACATGCCTCCAGCCCGGTGGGGCGTGGGCCCTTGAATGCCTCAAGCACCAGCGAATGAACCATCCTGTTCGCCTGTCGATTTCGCTTGGTCAGTGAGACGGAAGGACGTCCAGAATGGACATGCGGCGTCTGCGGAAGAATGTGCCCGCGGCGTCGCCATCCTCGCGCGTCGAGTCGGTCCAGGCTGCGCACAGACCCAAGGTCACTGACCTCGTAGATTCCCTCGTAGCCGCAGACAGGGCGCCAGTTCTCACTCATCGCGCACCAACTTTCGAGCCGCGGGTGAGGCACGGCGCGATTGCGTCGGTGCCGTGTGGCGTCTTGCACCAGCCGTTCGGTTCGGCCCTGCAGTTCTCGCACGGGTAGTCGATCTTGTCGGCGTAGGCGGCGATGACGGGGCCGCGTGCAGCGCTCGCGCGAGGGCGTCGCGGGACGTACGGGCGCGGGTGCTCGCTCATTCTGCGGCCTGCATTTCCTCGGGGGTGACGTAGCGCCACGGTCCGTAGGTGACCGTGCGCGTGATGATCAGGGCGCCCTCGCGGTAGTTGGACACTTCCTCGATCGCGCTCGCGAGTTCGTCGATGGTCACGGGATCTCCTTGAAGGTGCAGCGGGCGAAGTGGACGATGCGGTAGTTCAGGCCCCGGCACCGTTGTTGGGGCGCGGCTTTGCATGTCGGGCATGGGATGCGCAGTGCGGCCAGGACTGCGGGGGACTTGGGGTTGGCCAGTTTTGGGATCTTGCCCGCGGCGCTCATCGGACATCTTCGATTCGCTTGGGCCAGTAGTGATGCAGTTGCACGCCGCCACCGATGTCGGCGGCCTCGGTGCCGTCGCGCTGGTCGCACCAGCCGATGCCGGTGGTCGCCGATATCCCGCTGCCGTACTCGTCGCCGATGATCTCGATGCTGCATGCGCTGCCGTCGGGGGTGGTGATGGTGATGTGTTCGACCCATTGCGGGTTGTGGATGCGGGCGGCTAGACACACCAGCTGCCATGCGATCCAGGGCCGAAAACCCATCTGGCGCAACATCCACAGGGTGCTCATCGCGCACCAACCATGGCGCCGCGGTTCCAGCACGGGGCGATCTGGTCGCGGCCCTCAGGTGTCTTGCACCAGCTGTTGGACTCGGCACCACAGTTCTGGCACGGGTAATCGATCTTGTCGGCATAGGCGGCGACTACGGGACCGCGGGACGCATTGGGGCGCGGTCGTCGGGGCACGTACTGACGGGGATGCTCGCTCATCGGTCAAGCCCCTTGTGCACGGCGACAATCGGGACGATCGGGTTATGTCTGACGCACGCCTCGCAGTCCCAGCAGCGGCGATTGCCGTTGGCGTCGCGGTAGTGCCATCGGTTGTGCCTGCACGCGCGAATCTTGGCCACGCGCTCGTCAACCTCGCGGTCATTCATCGCCGGCCGCCTTCTCGAGTGCGGCGCGGGCGAGTGCGGACCCCTTGGCTGCCGTCTGCCCGCGGTCGACGTGATCGCAGACGTGGGTGCCGCGGTAGCCGTCGTCGTCGCACAGCTCGCACAGGGCGATGGCGGCGAGCTTGGCTTCGTACGCGACCTGCTGCTCGGCTTCGCGTTGCGCCCGTTGCCGTTCGCTTGCCGCCCGGTCCCACCGCTTGCGTGCTTCCCGGGCGTCGCCGCAGGCGCGGCACGGGTCGTTGGTTCCGCCAGGGTGATTCGAGCAGTGAGGGGGTGGGGGGTCCGGCTCGGCTTCGGCTGGTGAGGTACCCCTGTTACTTAACCCCTCTGGCTGATGGCTGTAGGTTGAGGGCTGTAGGTTGCAGGGAATCGGGACCGAATCTGATTGGTGTTCTGGTTGGTATTCCGTGCCGGGGTCTGGATTACCGTTTTGATTGGTGTTCTGGTTGGCGATGGGAACTGAATCGGCATCACCAATCGACACCGGATAGGCATTGGTGTAAGGCGCCGAATCCGCGTCGGCTTTCTTCATCAGATCGGCGAGATCCTTGCCGGTGTCCTTGTATGTCCAGCACGAGAAATCGGGAGACTCGGACCGCACCCTCTTGATCTCCGAGATGATTGCTGCACGCAGCGATTTGGAGGCCACTGCCCCGTAGGCCTTGACGACGGCTACGGCCATCTTGGGGTTGCGCAGCAGCTCGTCACTGCGGATATAGGAACGCACGAGCACTTCCTCGGTGTCGAGGTCGAACAGGACGAACCGTCGGCGCTCCAGCACCGCGGCGGCGGCTACCAGGCGCGCCTTGGTCATGTCGGCTGCCTTGACTGTGAGCCTGCTCGGTCGCCAGTCGGCGATGCCGGCAGCGGACAGGCTGGCATCAGTGAGCAGCACGCGGGTGTAGAGCCATTGGGCGTCGGCGGGCAGCGCCTCGAACTCGTCGTCGCCGTTGATGCTCACCCGAATTCGGGCGTATTCCCTAGCCATTGTGTCCCCAATCTGCGTCCTTGTAGAATTCGACAATCTCGCGAGCTTCCTTCTGCGCCTGCTCAACTCGCCGCCAGCAGCATCCGCAGAAGTACCGCCACGGATCATCTGATCGAGAGCCCATCGCCACGTCGACCAGTTCGTGTAGGTCGTCCATCTGTAAGCCGAGATCGAGGAAACGCTCGACGCTGGCACGCCAATTGCCCGGCAGGTTGAAGTGGTAGTCATGGATGCCACGGCGGAAAGTCCAGGTGTTCCACTTGTCGATGAACGCCGCATGGATATGGGCCGACTCGGCGCGTTTGGCCGCACGCGCATTGGCTACCAGCTCGATCGCCGTTGCCCAGCGCAGTGCGTCGGCGGCTACGTCGGCAACCAGGGGCGCATCTGCCGGCACCGAAGACTTCCCGGCATTGCATTGGGCGCAAGCGGCGACAAGGTTCGATGGATCATCCGAACCGCCGAGCGCTACGGCGACAACGTGATCGACGGTCAGCTTTACCTCGGGGGCAGAGCACCCGCAGTATCGGCACGTATGCCCATCGCGGCGCAAAATCTCGAATCTCAGCCGTTTGGATACGGGCATTACGCCGTTACCTCCGATTCTGTTGTGGCGTTCGCGATTTCGGGCAGCACGTCGGCATGGCATTGCACCCGCCAGAAGTCGATGCGCCCGTTACGGCATGGGACGGCGGGCGGGCACCAGCAGGCGACATCGCGCCCGGCCAGCTCGCGCTCGACGTCATCGACGCTGTAGGGCAGACGGTCGTTGACAAGGTCTGAGTAGTACTGGCGGGTGGCGGTCTGCCGGGCGTGCTCTGGGACACTAAACGATCCGAG
This sequence comes from Mycobacteroides sp. H001, assembly GCF_001440005.1. Taxonomy (NCBI): domain Bacteria; kingdom Bacillati; phylum Actinomycetota; class Actinomycetes; order Mycobacteriales; family Mycobacteriaceae; genus Mycobacteroides; species Mycobacteroides sp. H001. The sequence continues at coordinate 69,699 of NZ_LJYH01000052.1, read as the reverse complement.
GCGACGTTCCTCAGTGACGTGCCGCACGCAATACCAGGTCCGGCCACGGCTACGTTCAACGACGATGCACCAGGGGTTACCCCACCGGCTCGGCCGCGACACCACGATCGCGCCCTCGGGCTTGCGCCATCCCTTCGTGCGCCGCAACTGGATTCGTTCAGGCATCAGCGCACCACCTCTGGGTACTGGTCCCACGTGCGCCCGTCCAGCTCGCGCCCAGCGCGCTTCTTACCGACGCGCTGCATGGTGGCGCATCCCGGCCGGGGGATGTTGTCAGCGATGATCACACCGTCAGGTGAAACCGTTTCCCACTTGGCATTCGGGTACAGATCGCCGTGCGCCTGCTCAAACTCGAAGTCGTCTGCCTCACGCGTCCAACGCCACTCGCCCCACTGTTTGAACAGGAACGGCACACCGGACGTGACGCACTGATCACGCAGTGAGCGCGCCCAATCGGGATGCATCGGCCTTGCGCCGGGACCGGATTCGCCGCCGACGATCACCCAGTCGATGCTGGCGCCAACGCCCTGACAACCGTGATCGCAATCGCAGTCGCCGCAGCCGCCATACCTCAGATGGTCATCGAGGTTGATCGGCCCGAGTAGTGGCTCGGCGCTGATCCACCGCACGGCGGCCGGGGTGTCAAGCAGTGCCGGGATGCGGAGGTCGGCGCGCTTCTGGTCCTCGGCGCTCACTCCCAACCAGACGTTGGGCAGCGGCCAGTAGTCGCCCATCACATCGCCCGGTAACTCCAGCGCTTGGCACTTGAATACCAACTCGCGGAATGCTTCTGAGTTCAGCAACGACCGCATGCGCCCATGCCGCTTGGTCAGGAGTTGAAATGTGTGCCGCTCGGCGCACGCCATGACAGAGAACACGCGGGCTATGTACTCGTCAGACACCTTGTCGTGGAACAGATCTGACATCGAGTTGACGAACACCTTGCGCGGCTTGGTCCAACGCAGCGGTAACGCGAGCTTGTCGGGTCGCAGCTGCACGTCGAACCCGTTGGCGAAGTAGTGGCCCTCGGTGCCGCGCCAGCGCTCGGCGAATGTCTCGGCATAGCAGTGGTCACAACCGGGAGACACCTTGTCGCAACCCGTGATCGGATTCCACGTCGCGTCTGCCCACTCGATTCCAGTCTTGTCGCCCATCACTCACCCCTTCGGTAGGTCTTGTGGCATTCGTCGCACCGGGGTCGGCCGGCGCTGTGCGGCTCAGTCAGGCAGTCGATGCACCGGCCGTCGCGGTAGGCGGCTGAGCTTTCGGGGGTGCGGGTCATGCGCCCGCCTCCAGCCCGAATAGCCCTTGCTGTAACGGCTTACGCAACCGGGACACGATCAACGGCAAGTAGTCGGCCTCGCGTTCGATCGCGATACACCGACGGTCCTCCAGCACGCACGCCTCGGCGGTCGTGCCGCTGCCGGCGAACGGTTCCAGCACGACCGCGCCGATCGGGGTCACGAGCCGCACCAGCCACCGCATCAGGTCCAGCGGCTTGACGGTGGGGTGCTGCACACCGTCGGCGCTGGGGCGCTCCGAGGTCGGCGCCTTGGCCTCATAACGAAACACCGGGAAGAACCGGGAAGCGCCGCCCGCATCGTCATACTCGGCACCCGTGGCTGTCATACCCCAGCCCGCACCGGATGCCGCGCCCCGCGGCCTGCCGACGCGACTACTGGACACGCCGCTCTGCCGATCGAGTACTTCGGCCTGGTGCTCGTCGAGGACTACATTGGTGGGCCAGCGTCCAGACATGATCGAGGATTCACCAACTGATGAGGTCAGGTTGTCGCGATAGCCCTGCTCAACACGCGAAACGCGCTGCAGACTCGACTGGCTGCCAGCGGGATTGGTTCGCTTGTCCGTGCCAACCCGGCACGCGTCGATGTTCAGCGCCCCGGTGCCGTGCTCCAGCACGTTCGCGACCACGGTGCCGGACAGGGGTTTACGTGCGACGACGATGGGCTCGAATGAGGGCTTGAGCGCGGTACCCCAGCCCTGCCAGCGCTTCGCCGCCTCGGTGGCCGGCGCCGTGACTGCCGACAAGTCGATGGCGGCTGGCTTGCTGGTACCACTGCCATAATTGCCACCGCGCATATCGGTGCGAGGTTGTGCTGCGCGGCCTTCCTTGCGACCAACGACCTCACGCTGTGCGCCCGCTGCCTTGTCGATGGCCTTGGGCACGTCCATCGACTTCGGGAACCCACTGCCATACAGCCATGCGATGCTGTCGCGGATCTCGAAACCCGCGTCCTCGATTCCACTCGAGAGCCGGTGCCAGGTGCGCGAGCCACCGAACGCCAGCAGGTGGCCACCAGGCTTAAGAATGCGCAGGCACTCGGTGGCCCATGCGGTGCACCACGACTGGAACTCATCGCTTGAACGATGCGAATCCCACTCGCGCCCCATGAAGTTCAGCGAGTAGGGCGGGTCTGTGATCACTGCATCGACCCTGTTGTCTGCCAACTCGCGCAGCACGTCGAGGCAATCCCCGTGGTGCAGGGTGACCGAATCGTCTTGGTAGTAGGGCGCGGTCATGAGAGGCTCTCCACACCCACTGTGATCAGATCCCGTGAGGACGGCGGGGTTACCGCGTTGCCTGCCATCCGGACCTGCTCGCGTCGGTTGCCCTTGATCACATAGTCAGCCGGAAAGTCCATGGCGCGCTTAAGTTCCCGTGGTTCCAACATGCGGAATCGGACATCGTCAAGGTTGAACGTTGGCCGCTCGGCAGACAGTAGCGATTGGTGCCCTTCGGTGGTGAGAGTCCGCATGGGCTCGGATACCGGGGTGACCATCTGGGCCGGGTTGCCGCGCGGGGTGTTGTTTCGCATGAGAAGCGCGTGGCGTTCGACAGCGGTCACCGTCGACAGCGGCTCACCGGCCGGTCGGGTGGTGCCCTTGCCGTAGTAGGTGGTCACCAGGCCGTGATGAAACCCGGAAGCAGTGACTGTCGAGAGAGGTTCGGAGAGTGCCCGGACATCGCTGCTGCCTCCGCGCAGTTCGGCCATGAACGCCAGCCCGGTTTCGTTGCGAGTCGTGATGGTGCGCATAGGCTCGGACACTGGTTGTGCTTGCTTGCCCTCGCGCCCTTCGACAGGGATGGCGAGTGCCTTGGTGGTCTCGTTGGCCGTGACGGTCGATAGCGGTTCATCCAGACCGCGCACGCGGTAGTCGTGCCGTCTTTCGACAATGAACGGTGCCCAGTAGCGGTCGATGCCGGCGCAGATCCTGGCCATGGTCTTGTCGGCGAGGGGCTTCTCGCGGTCGCCGAGGCGAGTGCCCAGCAGTGTCCAGTCGATGATCTCGTCGGCCACGCGCACTGAAGGCTCGATGATCTGGTTGCGGCACTTAACGTTCGGGCACCGGTAGGCGTATTGCTGGCGGTAGCGGCCAACGGTGTTGCCAGGCTTCTTGAACACCTGCATGGCGTTAACGGGCCCGCAGTCGGGGCAGACGACCCGGGGGCGCACCACGCGCTCGAAGTCGGGCGCTCGGTTGGCGCGGCGCCAGAACATCACGTACAGGCGATCCCGCGACTGTGGTGCGCCTAACCCACCGAGTTGGGCGTGCATTGAGTTCAGCATGACGAGCCGGTGGTCATAGCCAAGGGAGTCCATCGCCGCCAGCCATGCGTGGAACGGCGCCCACTTCGCCGCCTCTACGACGTTCTCGACGAATACCACTTCGTAGCGGTGATACTCAGAGAACCGGACGACATCCCACATGGTTGCCCGCGAGCGCTCGGCAGCTTCGTCAGGCAGTGACTCGCCGAACAGGTCAGGTTGCGCGTCAATACGCTTGATTCCCTTGGCCTGTGAGTGGTTCGTGCATTCGGGCGAGAACCATCCGAATGTCGTCTTGGGGAAGTACTTCGGGTGGATCTGCGACAGGTCCGCGCAATAGTGGTCCGCGTCGGGATGATTCTCGTTGTGCGTTTCCACCGCCAGCTGCCAGTGGTTGGCCGCTGCCCGGACGGACACACCCGGAACCTGAATGGCTCCGGTGCTGGAACCGCCAGCGCCGCAGAAGAAATCAGTCATCGAAATATGGGTACTCACGCGGTTGTCTCGCCTCTCGCGTCGTCTCGGTCGCCGCACATGCCGAGGTGTGCGTACGGATGTCTTGGTGCCCGGTTCATCTCGGTCATGGCGTTGCGCGCGGCGCGTGCTTCGTCGCGCTCGGCGGCGTAGATGTCATTCACGAGGGCTGCACCCCATCACTGCGTCCCATTGAGCCCGCGTCCAGAGCACGTCTCCCATGGCGGTGTGCCGGTCGAACACCTCCGGGTCAACCCCAACGGCGGCCGACAACTGATCCGACTTCCATGGCGGCGGGAACAACTCACCCTTGCCTGCCAGGTACCCGACAACGACGTTCTCCACGTCGATCAGGTGATAGTGCCATGGGTCAGGAATGCGGGCGGGGCGCAACAGCTGGTGGCTGATCCGGGCGGTGTCGAAACTCGGTACGGCGCCGATGATGTGGGGACGACCGGATAGGAATCCTTCGATAAGCGCCGCCGCCACGGGGATGCTGAGGGCATTGGCCGGGTCGAACCGATCGCGGTAATCGGCGGCGAACTGCTCGGGTAGCGCATCAGGTCCGGCAAGCCATGGGTCGGGGTAGTGGTGAATCTGGATGTGAAGCCTGCATTCTGTGGATGTGATGCCGCTCGCGTCGGCAACTTCTGGGCTGTTGATATGGCGCCTGATTGCCGCGAACTCCCATATGGGCGCGTCGATATCGAGCCCGAGGGTCTCGGTGTCCATGAAGACGATATCGGTCATAGCACTCTCACTTTCGGGCCTGCCAGTTCAGACCAGGGCTTGCCGAATAGCGCGATCGAGATCAGGTCGAGCGTGGCCTCGATAGCCGAAATGGCTACCGGCACGATGATTTCGACGTACACCCCGTACGGGATGTTCTGCACCTGCCACCAGGTGACGGGTGGGTGCTCGCCGAGTGGGTAGTCATCGACCACCGTGGCGGGAGCAGAATCGCCGCGGTGGTCGATGACTGGTTGGGTGGGCACTTACTCGCTGCCGTCCTCGTCGGTGCCGTCGGAGAACGCCGGCCCGCCAGTGAAGGACACGACGTTGCCGTCGTCACCCTGGCCGTCTTCCTGGCCGCCATCGTCGGTGCCGTTCTGGTCCTCGTCGTCATCGTCTTCGAACAGGGGCTCTTGGCCATCGCACTCGGGGACCTCGGCGCCGTTCTTGGCCTTGGGCTTGGGCATCTGCTCGCCGAGTGGCCAAGCAACAATGATCTTGGCCTGACGCACAGGCACTTTCGGACTGTCGGGGGTGTTCTGATCGAAACCGGCGTGCTTGATGTACAGGCGCGCCGATATGTCGATGTATTCGCCGGCCTCGGGCGGATCACTCAGGGTCATGAGTAGGGCTTGACCGAGCCGGATCTCGGTCGGGCCGGCAGCCACGCCGTCGTCGAACTTGTCGAGTTCGTTGGTGGACTTGAGATCGGCGGGCTTCTCGGTTACTTCGGCCATGATGCGACTCCTTCATCTGTTGCGGTGGTGGTGCTTTCGGATATTTGGGCACGCCGAGACTTCTCGTACTCCAAAACTTTGATGAGCATGCTTGCCTCGTCGCAGGTCAGCTCCTTGGACGATTTCAGTTCGCGCACAACCTCATCGCTCATCCACTTGAGCCGTGCAGCGCGATCGACGAGGCCGCATTCCTTGGACAGGATGTTGAGCTTGTACAGCTGCTTGTCGGTGATCATGCGCACCGCTGGCGCGCTCATTCGGCCGGCTCCGGTGTGACGATTTCGGAGTTTTCCTCGTCGGGTTGCTGCCCGGCGTTCTCGAGGATTTCGACCGCCTTATCGGCCTCGGCGCTGGTCAGGTCTTTCAATCCGGCGACGCTGTGACCGATGGCTCGACCGATCCACGCGAGCGCGACGTCCTTGTCGTCGAGGCCGCATTCGAGCAGTAGCGCGTAGAGCCGCTTGGACTGGTCGGGGGTGATCGCATCGGTGGCAGCTGGCAGTGGGTCGACGATGAACGGTGCCCGTCTGCCCCGGGTCACGGTGAGCGCAACCGTCATCCGCTCGTCGATGTCGCTCATGTGCGAGATCCGGATGCCGCCGACCTCCTGGCCGCCGAACCTGATCGCGGGATCGCAGTACAGCGTCATGCGCCGACCTTGGTATTTCGATGCGTCAGGGCCCCATGCCGCGACCATCACGCGGCGCATCGACTTGCACGGCTTGAACGGGCGCCCATCCCCGAACTCGACAAGGGCGACTTTCACAGGCTGGTCGGCATCGCCTCGTGAAACACCCTTGATGGTCACCGTTTTCGGTCCGACGAGCAGATCCTCGGCATTCAGCTGGTCAGACTTCGGAACTATGGTCTCGCTGATGTCCATCTCAGATATCCATTTCGTCGTCGCCGTGCGCCCACTGGGGCAAGAAAATTGGAGTAACTTCGGGTGAGCGGCCCGGCCACTTCCCCTCCGCGCTGCAGCGCTGGTAGATGCCGATCGCCTCGCGCATCTGGCGCTTGCTCTCGGCCCTGTCGATGGGGTCCTGGTACTCGAATACCGACACCTCGTAGGGGGCTTCCTTCTCCTGCACCACGAACAGGAACCGCGGGTTGTCATGCAGCTTGAGCAGTTGCGCAACGTGCCGGTACCACGCTTCTTGAATGTGGTAGCCGAAGTCCGCTGCCTTGCGTGAGAACGCGTCCACTTCCGAGCTGACCGCGGTCTTGTAGTCGACGATGGTCAGCCGGTCGCCCGCTGGATTCAGCCAGTCGGGTCGTGCCTTTAGACGCACGCCAGTCTCGGGATCGGTGGCCACGAGGGATGTTTCGGCCTGACCGTCGGCAGCTGCGAATAGTGGCCCGGCGGTGGGATGTTCGCGCACCCTGTCGGCCATGGTCCGCGCTATCTGGTAGTCGTCCACATGCACAGGCACCCGGCCCTCGGCGCGCGCCTCGGCCTCGGCTTCCTTCCACGTGTCAGTGGCTCGGGGAGACTTCGCGACGGCGCCGCCCTTGAGGAGACCGTGAATGGCTGGCTCCAGCACGCACAGCTCAGCACCAGCACCCAGAAGTACGCGGTGTGCCATGCGGCCAAAGTCCCATTCGGGCTTGGTCTTCTGTGGATTGTCCATGCGCCACCGGAATGCGGCTGGTGTCGATGGCGGCAAAAGGAGTCGCGCACCAGAGCTAGACAGCGCTGATCGGTCAGCGTGGTACTCGATATCGGAGATGCCGGCGTAGACACCATCGCGAGTCAGTTCGGTCATGCTGCGATTGCCTCCCGTAATTCATGAATGTCTTTGATGATGTGCCGCAACGTGATCCGACTCGGTGCGACGATGGCGATCGTGAATGGCTGGTTGCTTCCGGGGCACTCGTTGCTTGCGCCGTCGAAGTGCGAGTAGATGTTGCCGTTCATGGTCTGCTGAGCCTCGCGCCAGCAGACCGGGCAAAAGTGGGTGCTCACCCCTGCCCCCCATTCGATTTGCGCCAGCTCTCCAGCTCGTCGATAAACCCAGCGAGCGGGGCATCGAGCGCGAACGCTGGAGAGCAGAGCCGCACCTCGACAGTGGCAAGGTAATTGGTGATACCGAGCGCTTCGGCGTGCTCGGCCAGATGCTTAAGCATCTGCTCGCATTCGGATCGGTCGCTCCAGTAGGCGGGCTGGTCTTTTGCGCTCAGCACCAGCGTGTCGTCGGGCTTCCGGATGAGGTACTGAATCTCGTAGCCCTCGGGGATGTTGAGACTCATCCGACCGACCACCGCCGCTCCTGCATGCTGATCCGATTGCGCAGACGCGTAATCACCCCGCGCAGCGCGGCATTGGACCGGCGCAGGCTCTCGACAATCTCGTAGCGGTCGCGGTACTGGCGTTCACGTTCGGTCTTGTGAGGATGCTCCAGCGAAAGAATCACGTAGCCATCGGCCACCCACGGGGCCTGGTACATGACGTGCGTGATGGTCCATGCCGCGTACGAGAGTGCCTCGGACGGTCCCACCTTGAACAGAACGCGATCGCCCTTCTGGTAATCGCGATCAGCGCGGCGCACCTCGTACGTCTTGCAGCCGTCGTAGAGCAGGTCGTGCCAATGGCTTTCGATCTTGAGATAGTGAGTCGTCACCAGCCCGCCCCCGTCGCGCGAATCACTGCGCTGGACTCGTCGCGGGTGTCGCGGTCGGTGAAGAAGTCCACCAGCGCCAGTTCTATACCGTCTGCATCGGGCCCCAGGTCAAACCCGGCAGCCTCGGCGGTCTCGGTGAGCGCGTCCATGGCGGAGCCCGCCCTGTCGATGGCCTTGTTGAGCTGCAACACATTCCGTGAATCAGAGATGCGGCGGCGGAGCCCGAAGAGCTTCGTGAGGTTCACGCGGTCACCCCCGCCTGCGTGAAGACGCCCGCCAGCTGGTCGGCGTGCGAGTTGGGGGATGCGAGCAGCATCGCGGCCAGTGCTGCGATAGCCGCCAGGGCGACGGTGATCTTGTCGTAGCTGCTCATCGGACACCGCCGACGCGCTGAGCAGGGACGGGGTTACGGTGAATCACGCCAGGGCTCCTATCCTGGTTGCAGTGGCCCCGGCGGCGGGTGAACTTTGGCGAGCGAGCCCGCCGTCGGGGTCTTTCCTATTCAGTTGTCAGACATGACGATTCAGCGTTTTTCGCGCAGCCACCATCGACGGCGCGGCAGGTTCTCACCGGTGCCGGTCGGTTTCCATGCGGTGGTTTTCTCTGCGGACTGCCTCTGGTTGCGCAGTAACTCGTCATTGGCAGCCTTGGCGGCAGCTGCGGCGACCTCGGCCTGCTGGACTACTCCGCGGTCGAGCTTGTTGTTGCCGCCCATGGTGAAGTCCACGTGCGGCTTCCCCTGGCGCCGGAGGAGTGAGTCGATGACCTGCGCGTTCACATCGCCGGTCAGTCCGGCAAGCGGCCCGGGTACCGAGTCGCGAGCATCCTTGGCGGCCTCGTCAGCCATCACGGAGGCCTCGTCAGCGATTCGCCGTAGATGCAGTGCTTTGTCCTTGCGTTCGTCGTAGGCGCGAATCTCGGCGCGGATGATCCGCACCAGCTCTTGGCCGATCGACTGGTCTTGGGCGCTCATTTCGCACCGCCTTGGCTGGCCGCACCCGGCGTCTGAGCCCGAAGCTCACCGTCGGGTGCGGCCGGTTCTCCTACAGTCGGAGCACCACACTCAACCGAAGGAGAAGACTTATGGGACAGCCCACGCCGAAACAATTTGCGGACGCGGCCGTTGCATCTGCGCGGCAAGCGCAGGCGAGTACGCAGGATCAGACTCTCACCAAGATCGCCGAGGCTCTCGAGTACCTCGGGCATGCACTGTCGTCCGCGTACCTCCAGCAGGAGCGAGAGCGGGCCGACCGATAGGTAGGCCAGTGGCGTGACCCGGATCGGGTATCGCTGAGAGAGCCAACTGCGGGCGAGAGCTTGTTCGGCGCAGCGCTGCAATTTGGCCTCGGCGGGCTCGACCGCCTCGTCAGCGGCGCTCACGAGGCAACCGCCTGGTCGGCTAGAAGCGCTGTGATCGGAACATCGAGGAAGGCTGCGATCGCCTGAAGTTCTCCGACCCTGAACTCGATGCGTCCGAGTAGGCGTTGGGAGACACCCTGGCGACTAATGCCCAGGAGTTGGGCGAGGTCACCCTGATTCTTGCCCCGTCGGGCCGCCTCGGCTCGGACGTTGTCTGCGACATGCGATTGCATCACATAGATGTAATTACACGAGCGGAACGCATTCGTCAACAATCAAATGCATGAATGTCATGCAGAAGTTGTCTACTAACGGCTGTTCGCTGCCATGCGTTGCGTAATTCAGGGATGCCATGCAAACTGGTGCTTATGACAACTTCGTACCTGGTTGACGAGGAATCGTTGCCCGTGGCTGTCGCGCGCCGACTGCGCGAGGTGATGGCCGGAATCCGGTTGACCCAGAAGGATTTTGGCGATAAGACCGGATGGGGGCGCGGGTACGTTCAGCAGCGGTACTCCGGCAACACTCCCTTGGATGTTGCCGACTTGGAGCACATCCAGAACTCGACCGGGATTCAGGTCGACTACCTGATGCGCGAACACGGGCCGAAGCACTTGCCGCCGACCAGGGGAGGCGGCGGCGGTGTCGGTCTGGTGCCCCCACCAGGGCTCGAACCTGGGACCTGCGGATTAAAAGTCCGTAGCTCTACCAACTGAGCTATAGGGGCGCGGAGAGACAGGATACTGGTTGGCTCACCACGCGAGCACCGTGGTTATCCGGTTTGGGTTCTGGGCGGGTTGTGCCCTAAGCTGGGCGAGCTCCCAACGCGACAAGCGTTGTGGGTACCCCGGAGAGATTCGGAATGGGCCCCCATCGTCTAGTGGCCTAGGACGCCGCCCTTTCACGGCGGTAGCACGGGTTCGAATCCCGTTGGGGGTACGCAACCAGTCATACTGGGAGCAGAGTAAGGCCCTGTGGCGCAGTTGGTTAGCGCGCCGCCCTGTCACGGCGGAGGTCGCGGGTTCGAGTCCCGTCAGGGTCGCCAGTACGGCGAGGCAGTATCTGTGGATCTGCCGTCCGGCCAGGTAGCTCAGTTGGTACGAGCGTCCGCCTGAAAAGCGGAAGGTCGCCGGTTCGATCCCGGCCCTGGCCACCACAATATTCGCAGGTCAAACTGCGTTTTCGTCTTCGTTCAGCTCATCTTCAATGGACATTTGGCCGGCGCATCCGGCCACTACCCGGCCACTATATGGGCCACTGCTCTGTATCTCCGTAGATTCACTCACTGTCAGAGTGTCGAGGGCCGTAGCCACAGCGTCCAGTTCGTCGTCATATAAATCGGCGTAGATATGCGCCGTTGTCGTTATCGATGAGTGACCCATGGTCTTTTGAAGTAATCTCAAATCGGCGCCTGCTCGACGTGCCAGCGATGCATAAGTGTGCCGCAGATCATGTAGCCGTAGCTGTGGGCGGCCTAGAGCTTCCCGCTGTGCATAAAACTTAACATCGCGTACCCAATTTTCGCGGCTCAATAGGCTTCCGCGTGCCGAGGTCACCGCGGGGCTTGACTCGGGTCGTCCCACAATCCTGCGCTCCAGCAGAGTGGCAATACGGGCGGGGATGGGCACGGAGCGGATACCCGCCACGGACTTCGGCCGACCCGCCGTCGGCCTACCGCCGACCTGAGTGATGGAACGGCGAACCCGAATGCGCCGCCTCGTCAAATCGACGTCACCGACCTGCAGGCCGATCAACTCGCCAAACCGCAAACCCGTATAGGCGAGGATCAAAACAATGTCACCCTGGGTGCCGCAAAGCTCCGCAAGCGACTCAACTTCTGCCACGGTGAGATACGTGTGCTGAGGGAGCGGAAGAGGAGGGAAGGCAACACCAGCTGCCGGATTTTCACCAATCCAACGCTGCGCTACGGCGTAGTCCAAAACCATGCGCAAAACGGACGCACGCCACCGCTGCGTCCGAGGCCCGACAGCACCCGGCCCCTCTGTCATCGCGTTTACCCAATTTTGTACAGCGTGGGAATCGAGGGCATTCACTGGCCACGAACCAAACTCAGCTTCCACAGACAAGCGCCAGCAATCCTCATAACCTCGAAGAACCTTCGGCGTCAAATCCACACGGGTCGACAACCATCGCTGATAAACATCCCTCAGCTTGATCAATCCAGACCGTGGATCTACAGCCGTGCCCCGTGACTTAGACGTCACCACTTCAGCTTCAAAAGCTCTTGCCGCGGCGAGCGTTCGAAAGGTTTTCCCGCGCTTCACCCGGCCTGGCAAACGCCACTCAACGTAGTACCGGACACCAGCCTTCGTTTTGTATTTTTTGATCGACATGATCGTGATCCCTACCAGCTCACACCGACAGCATCAGCTAACACGACGAGACTCCAACCAAGCCAAAACATCACCACGTCGCCAACGCCGGCGTCGGGGACCCAGATTGATATGGGGTGGACCCAACGCCGGAAGCCCTGCCTCCGCGCGCACTGCGTACTCATGCAAACTTGACGGCGGAATCGTCGTCAACTGGCTCGTCTCGACTGCCGTCAACAAGTCGTGCTCCGCGGAAATCTCCAATCGACGACCCATCATGAAACCCTCTCAAACTCACTAAACCATGCTCCCCAGTGACTTTGGGCTCCCGCCCAGGCCGCTCCGCGCCCTAGTTGGACACGAAAAATGCTGCCGGACTCCGCGGTGCACACGTCACTCCTCCAATGTCTCTGCTGCTCGAAGCGCCGACGCTTGATCGGCCAATCTGCAATACACGCCATATGGCTCAGCGCCGATCAAACACGCCCGAAAAACGGTAAGCGGCAGATCAGGGCCACGCCACAAACCCTCGCCAGGCCTAAAATCTGTTATACGGCTGGACAATTCACTCGGAATAGAGCCCAGCAGCAGCTCCGCCGAATCTGCGCGATCCGTGCGCAGACTGATCACCGTGGCAAAATTCGAGCGGGCATCACCAGCGTCACCACCGCCAAGCGCGGCCACCGACGCTCGCTGCGTCACCGTCATCACCCTCAAACCGACTTTCGCACCCTCTGCGAGAAGCCGACTAAAACCAGCCGCTACTTGCGGTGCAAGGCGATCAGCCGGCTTCGCTCCAGTAGAACGATCATGATCTTCAAGCCTCTTAAGCGCGCCAGCCCATTCCTCGCACACCACAAGCACTAACGGCCGATCCGCACTAAAACGCTCCAGCTGGTCCAGACGCGCCCAGTGCAACAGCTCCAAACGCTCCTCGAGAAGCTCCAAAAGATCCCGCATGAGCGTTGCCATACCCACAGCGTCATCGCCGAGCACACGGCGACCAGGAAGGCCTTCCAGAGGTCCAAGCAGAACCCTCGACGGGTCAAACCCCCAAACCTGCACATCGCGCATATGCGCAGCCCAAGCTAGCGCCAAATACACCGCCACAGATTTGCCAGAGCGCGTCTGACCCTGCAACGCAACATGTCCCGACGAAAGTAGGTCAAGAGTTATCAGCCGACGCTCTGGTGTTACACCCATCGGTATACCCCGGACGGCACCATTAACGGTGATCCCCTGAGGGATCCCCCGGTCATGAACAGACGCCAGCCTGTCCGGCAGCCGCGCGGGCACCACATCAGCCAGCGCGGCGAGTGGATCAGGCGGTGCCGGCTCATCAGTGTGACGCACACCCAGCGATAGATGCCCAGGCACATCTGAGCTATCGAGCCACGCAAGCCCTGGAGCGGCGAAAAGCACCCTGAGCTCCGCCAGCGTCACCGAACTCTGCCACGCTCCGACCGTACCCGGCAAAGGCTTGATATCCAGCCAATCGTGCCACTTCCCTTCGTGCCATGCTGGCACCGATGGCCGAACTACACCGCCATCCTCGGCACGCCTAAATACGCCCAATGCAAGCAGCGTCTCGTCGAACTCAGTTCGCTTGCCGCTCAGGGCTTCCCAAATCGCAGCCAGCTCCGGACGACGCTGCGACAACTCTGCGGGTGCGCGGCCGATTCGGTTGCTAATCCGATTGAGCCACAACAGAAATAGTCCCAAAACAATCAGCCCCAGCACAATCCAGACGGTGTGCCCAGATGACGATGAACTGACGGTCGAATGCGACGACGATTCCGTAGCAGAAGAGGTATCCGATCTAGACCCTGAAGAGCCACAAGACCTCACCACCACCGACGAGCAGACAACCGCGCCGACCAAACCAATCGCTAACGCCCCGAGTTCTTTTGAACTCATGCTGGTACCCCTCTCGCTGTGCGTTCACGCAAATCGTCATACAGAACCTCCGCCATCCACGCGCGATCCGCACCGCGCACCACAAAGGCCGGTTGGGACTCAAGGCATCTCCGATGAGCTTCGAACCACACGCACCACGCATGCCGACACACCACGGGAGACCACCCGTCTGTACCCGCCGGCAGCAACCGACAAGGCGGCTCAGGGTTCGGCACAAAATCTCGTAGGTCATAACCAGCGCGTATCCACTGCGTTCGCACATAAGCGGCAGTCGGAATTTGCAGACGCGGCTGGCCAGGGCACGAAATCTCAGGCTCCAGATCGAAGACCCAGTGACAATGGTGGTTATACATGGCATCCGGAGTGGCGTCTTCTGGTCGCCCGTGCATGCCCTGCTGCTCCCACGGCATGTACCCAGTGCCATCCGTGTAGGCCATAAGCGCCGGAGATTCTGCCGCCAAGCTAAACACAACAGACCTAAGATTCGGCTGCGGTCGCAGCTCAACAGCGGTACGACTGTAGCTTCCATACATTTTGTCAGGAGCGCGCAATTCGCGGATCGATGACCACGCGATCAGTCCACACACCACAGCCGTCAGAATCATCGCAATCAACAACGACAACACCGGCGTCTCAGTAACGAGCCACCAACGGGCAGCTCCCCGTACACGCGTAAGCGCACGAGAGGCATGCTGCCGCAGTAGTTTACGAGTAGGGATCACGTCGTTGCCTCCAAAGACTTAATCACAGCCGCGGCCACGCATTCAGCCGAAATGAAACCCGATAAAAGATGATTGACACCGGCCGCATCGAACCAGGACCACATCGGGAACGCGGTTCGATCAGGCCAGACCGGCTCAGAATCACTCAGGTCACCGACGAGAAACCCGTGTAGAACCTCGAGGGTGACCGTCACATCGAGGGGACCAGTCCGACGCGAATGACGAAGCCATACCAAGACTTCGCCATCTCCGTAAATCCCCGACGCTACAATATCTTTCGCGCCGAAAGCATCAGCCAGAGCATCGCAAGCAGACCACAAAACTGGTTGAGACAACGGCGCACTAGCCTCATTGCAACACAAGTTATCGGACACTGTGCATCCCCATCCGACGACCAACGGCGAACAGGCTTGCGATACGGAGGGCAAGCCCCTCAGCTTCCATCGCAACCGCCAGCGCATGATCCACATCGGGTCCAGTTGCGCGGACCTCGGCGTCGGCACGCCACGATGCCGCGTAAGCGGCCAGGGCGTCCAGGATCAACGCGATCGCGGACGAATCAAGCCGATCAACGGTAGCGGGGACGGTCACGATGCGTCACCGCCGCGCCGGCCACCGCCAGCACCCGTGCCGCCCGCCGCCAACACCATCGCATGGGCATCACCGATCGAGGCGACGCCAGTGACGCCCCGCAGCGTCGACACGGTGCCGCCATACGGATCGGCCCCGGCCAGCGTGACCACCAAATCAGCACCTGAAAATTCCACCAGACGACCAGGAACCAAATCAGCGATAAACGCATCCGGAATTTCCGCCTTTGCACGAGCAGTCCACCCAAGGATGGGAGACGAAAGCGTGATCGGCACCTCGACGATGGGCTGGCCCGCCGCGTCCGTCCGCCGCAGGCCCGGCTTGCGTTTACCCGGACGACTCGGATCGTCCACCCAATCAAAAAGCTCTCGCGGCTTGTCATCGACAACTGCCCGAACAGACCCACCGTGCGAAATTTCCACAGCCATGCCAAAACACCCTTTCCAGTCCAACGGGGCCAGAAAGCCCCACTGGACACAGAATGGCAGGAAGAACAGGGAGTAACTAGATGCTCTCAGGTTGATGAAAAATGCAGGTAAACGCGTTAAAGGCAGTTAGCTACTACGGCTGGATGCTAAGCAAGCGCGGGTCCGACGCAGCGCGATATCCATTGATGCCGTCCAAGTATCAAGTGAGCTAAGACGCTCATTGTAAGTACTCGCCATTGCGGGACGTACCTCATCCCCAAACGCAAATGGCCTGGGGGCCAAGGACTTCCAGCCGCTGAAAGCGTATCCGTAACGCTCTCCGCGACCAAGGGTCGGGCCAATTTCATTCAGCGGGCTATTCAGTAGAACTAAAGCGGAACCACATCGTGCCCGCGCTTCCCTGACCGCGGCGCTTATCTCGCGGTAGTTGGCTGAACAAGCTCGCCACTTCTTGACCGCTTCAGGCCACGATGTATTACGCAGTTCTGTGCTCTCTACAGATATAGGCTGGTTTAAGCGCCATCCATGTCGGCGGCCTGCATCAACAACTGGTTTTAGGCCGAGAGACCACGCCTCGCGCAGGCCTTCCCATAGATCAACATCAACTAGGGTGCACGCATAATCAAGATATCCTTCGGCCGAAGCAGCGAGAGCAAGCGATAACGACTGCCGTAATACCTCGGCGGACAGTCGTAAATTTTCAACCAGTGCATCCCGAAGCGGTAAAGGAAGTATGCATTTCCCGGGGAATTCCGAGGTCGACTGATCCAAGAATGCTGGACCTACCGACCGGCGGATGGTAGCTGGCGATAGACCACCGCTCAAAGCGGCCGAAATTTGATTATGAAAATGTCGATAGAAGTTACAAACTTGAGCTGCACCGCCCGTCTCCATGTAAAGTTCGTCAACGATATCTTTCACCGGACGGACTGGAACGGTGTAGGCCATATTTAAATTATGGCACAGTGTCGGACATATACGCCGGGACGCTCAATCAATCCCTGGGCCACCACGGAACCCAAACCAGATCAGGCCCAGCCAGCAGCGGGTGGTGTAGCGGCGACAACATCGGCGAGATCCTGGAAGCGTCTAAGTGCCTCAGCATAGTTCCCGCTTGGGTATGTAATGACATTCACCCCATATGAATATGTGAGCACATCACGTTCATAATCGGGCATGTCGTCAGGCCCGAGCATATAATGCGGCGGCGTCTGATTCTGTCCACCGAAAATATTCTCCAGAATCAATTGGAGGTCTGGATCGTAAAGACGATAACCAAGTAAGAGGGCTGGACGCGTCAACAGTAGCGCATGAAGTGTCTCCATCGCATGCGCTCCCTTGTGTCGAACATCTGTGTAGTCGCGCCGACTGAGAACCAGCTCGTCGATGTGGTCGACGCTCCCATGAATTTTCAAAAGTAGTGGGTAATTTCGCCGCACATCCGCGGCCACTGTGGGCGACCTGTATTCATGGACGGCATATCCCGCGGAGGTGGCTCTCTCTATAATCTTATCGTAGTTAGTTGTAACGATGATCCGCGGTTCTGCGCGAACGATTGCTTCATGCCATTCACTGCCTCCGAATTGATGGCTATTAGGGCCATCCACTAATTCTTTAATACTGCTGAACATATCCTGTGACCGAGATCGGTAGCGAGCATCGATCTTCAAGAGCTCGGCGGCCTCCAGTAGTCGATCGCGCACGATGAGGTCATCGAGCTCTTCTCGGCGCTGATCCATGCCGATCCGATTCGCTACCTCCACGAGGAGCTGGGGCCAGGTCGGTGGACTTTGGCTTACATCATTCATGCAGGAAGCTGATATCCCAGCGCCCACAAACAAGATGAGGTTCCGCCGGATCGCATGGTCGACCACCTCTTGTGGCCAGTGGTCTGACGCGGTCACAACGCTACGTTGGCTTTCAGGCGATCAAACATTGTTGTCAATTGCTGAACATAGCGTTTCTGTTGGGTGACCTGCGCACCCCGAACGCCATCGTAAGTTGTCAGATTTGCTATCGGCGCGTGCGCGGTCTGCGCCATCGGGATCATCGAGAACATATTCGGTACCACGCCAAGTTCTCTTGACTGCATCGACACCGCTTCGAATTGCTTCAGCTTCGCCGCCCGATCCGGAATCTCCTGCTTGTATCGGTCGTAGGCTTGCACTCCACGAATTCGGCCGGCCGTGGTCTTGGCGACATACTGCTGGATGCTGTACCCAGCCCAGCCCTGTGCAACAGGCAAAGTCGGTGTGAGCTGGTACTTCTCGCGTTCCTCGGTCGTGGCGTCTAAGCGCTTTTCGTAGTCAACATATTCCTTGATCCAGCGCTCCAGCCAATCGCCAATGTTCTCAAGGGCGTAGAGGCTGAACAGATCTGGCGCCACCGGAGTAACGAAGAAGTCACTGCCAATAAGCACGCTGCGGTTCAACGCGCCCAGGCTCGGACCTAGGTCGAAAACCACTACATCGGCACTGAGTGACGTAACTAGTTCGCGGACCCACAAAGTGCGCCGGGCACCTCCAAGGAAACGTGACGAGAACTCCGCCCACGATGCGCTAAGTCGATCCTCGACCACTGAGAGGGAAGGATGGCCCGCTAGGACGCTCACTCCGAACCGTGAGGACTGGTGCAGCTCGAGATCAGTTTCGACGGCGGAATCTCCCGCGCGAATGTGGCGGAGCGCACGCAATATCGTTCGCGTCTCTGAGTCTGGGCGGTTCTCGTAGATCGACTCCCAAACCTCCTCGGGCAGCAGCAATTGTGTCGCGTTCGACTGCGGGTCGCAGTCGGCCACAGTCACCGTGTAACCGTGTTCCGATAGGTAAGCGGCGAAGTTGCATGCGAGCGTCGTCTTGCCGACACCGCCCTTGTTGTTGAAGAAGGCGATCGAGGTGGCCACGATGTGATGGTAGAGCGCCCCAGCCCTGTCTGAGCCGGTCTAGGAACATTCGTGAGTCGTCAACGCAGAAGGTTGCTTCGTCTCGTCGAGAGACTAGACACGCCGGACGGCCAGGAGGTATCAGCTCAACGCTCGTGCTAATTGCGAAGCAAAAGCTGGCCCATCATTGACCAGTGCATATCCTCCGGCTAGCCCCCCTTGATCGCACAAGAGCCTTCGGCGGCGCACACGTCGATAAGTGACGCGACCGGTGCTGCGATCAACCCGAGCTACCTGCCGAAATGCCGTCCGCGGTACAACCGTCGACGGAAAACGACTGCCGACCGAACTGTAGACAGCTTGGCTTCGTGACCAGCGGCGAATAATGCGCCGCG
The DNA here is from genome assembly GCF_001440005.1 of Mycobacteroides sp. H001. Lineage (NCBI taxonomy): Bacteria > Bacillati > Actinomycetota > Actinomycetes > Mycobacteriales > Mycobacteriaceae > Mycobacteroides > Mycobacteroides sp. H001. The sequence continues at coordinate 50,940 of NZ_LJYH01000052.1, read as the reverse complement.
CCATCAGGTAACTATGCTGGGCAATCTCAGCCGCGGCGGTCGCCTTACGTAGACCGTAGACACCCCAGAACCGCCCCGGCCCCTTACCTGGCCGCTGCCAAGTTTCGGGGACGATATGTTGATATTCCTTGTCGCCCTCACTGTTTGGCGACGAATGCTTAGTAAAATAAATTGCCAACCGCTTTGGATCGCGAGCTTTCAACCCCGACAGCGTGTCGATGCGAGTTCCGGCTCCTCGGTGCCTACGCTTCTCGGCCGGATCGGGATGATTCACCACCATCGACCACGACCACGACAGCCACTCCGCGAACCCACGGTTACAACGGTCAGTCCCCAGCGGCGGCGCCATCCACAAATGAATGTGGGGAGCGCCCCGTCCCTGAAACTCCAATTTCCATATGTACGTAGCCTTTTCGCCCCACGCCCGTTCATACCTCTTACGCCAGGATTCAAGATGCCGCTTCACCGTCGCACCGTCCGGCGCTACCGTTTCCCAGTCACCCGGGTACGTCAGTGTGACCATGGCGGGAACACGCTTACCCTGGATTAGCGGCGTGTAATCGAGCTCTGCGAAAACTCTGCACATCATGGAGCGCGATTTGCGCGACCAATGCGTGATCACACGAGCCGACCGCCGAGCCGACCGCTGAACGGGTCGTATCGCTGACCAATCCGCATCCACCACTGCCGCAAGCGCGGCTGGATCCAGTGCCCGGGCGCGCCGTAACAGACCCTCCAGGCGGCTTTCCCAATCCGCGACGGACTCAGCTCGGCGAACCAGCGCGTGATCGCTTGACTTCTCGTGCGCCGGATTTCGCCAGGCAACCCGAACAACTCCTGGGCTGACCATTATCCGAAACCGAGCCGCTTCAACCGACGTCCGTTCGGACTTTTCGAACATCGCTGCGGCTGATGACACCATCTCCGGGCTCGGGAACCGTAACCCAAGGCGACGCTGGAACTGAGCCGCTTCAGCCTCTGCTTGCGACCGCCGCGCCTCATGGTCCCTGGCGCGGCGACTTTTGGCACATATAACAAGCCCGTCGCGGCTCTGGCCGTCCGTCGTCCGCTTCTGGCGCAACGCTGCGCTCTCGCGCCCTGCGGCCTGGCGGCCTCGGGCGCTCGGCACCATCGCGGCCACCGGGCCGGCCTCCGCCGCGCCTGCAGTGCTGTGGACATCATCAACCGTCGATGCAACAATCGACATCGGAGTACCTGCTCCCCGAAAACCCCGACGTAACCGCTGGAATGGAACGCGTCGGGGTTTTCCCGTCAGGAGCTAAATGAAGACTTTTATCCGGCCACTACCCGGCCACACAGCCAGACCAACCCGCTCCAGTGGGCCCAGGTGCTCCGATTTCGTCCGGTACGACCAGCACGAATACCGAAGTGGCGCAGGTTAAACCGCCTGAAAAGCGGAAGGTCGCCGGTTCGATCCCGGCCCTGGCCACCACGAGAGCCCGCCGGAGACGGCGGGTTTTTCTGTATCTGTGGACCAATCGTGTCTATTACCTGAGGCATAGTCACTGCCGTCATAGGCTCACGAAAGCGATATTGTTAATTAATACTTAACCAGTATAGTATCTAGTTATGGTTAAGTTTGCCCTTCGAGACCGGTCCCATTCAGCGTGGCGGGGGACGCACTGGCGGACTGGACTGCTTGCTATCGCGGCCGTCGGCATGATCGGCACCGTGGGCTCCCCGGGGCTTGCTCACGCGGGTCCTGCGGGGGTCGGTGATGCGAGTGCCGTTATTAACGACCTGAAAGCCAAGGGCTACCGGGTGATCGTCTCCAAGAGTGGCGCTGCGACAGATCTGAGTAGGTGCGTTGCTTCCGTGGAGGAGCAGTCCCCGGTCTACTCGGCGCAGCCGGCCCGGGATGTGCGGAATGCTCCGACAACTGTGTCGGTGATCGATCACAAGGTCGCTCTGGTCTCGATCACCTGCTAGGTGCACACCGAATACGGCGCCGCTAATCTTCGTCGGCGCCGTCCGGGACCCAGGTGTTCGGGATCATCGGCGCCTGAGCGCCCTTGCTGAAGTCGTCATCGTGGCCCAATGTGGCCAATCCGGTTGCTGCCAGGCCTGTTCTGGGCACAGTGCCGGTGAACCCCATGGGTCCGGCTCTGCGGTGTGAAGCCGTCGCGGAGGGCTCGCCCCTGTCAAGGGTCACGGTGGCGTCCATGTCCATGTATTCGACGGCGCGGCCTTCTTGCTTGCTCCGATCGCGTCGTCGGCGTGCCTGTCGCGCTGCGGCCGTCGCCGCCGTCCCCGCGCGTTCTGATGCTGAGTTCCTGGCTGACGTACTGGCTCTCGTGTGGACCTGGCTCGCCAGAGCCAATCCGGCGCCGATGCGGGGGCCGCCACCGACCCCGTACGGGAACGAGAAACCTGGATCGCCGACGGGTGGGGGAGGAGACGACGGCGCAGGCGCGGTACCTGGTGCGGATGGCGCTGGTGCGCCGGAGGGGGCCGGTGCGGGAGCCGACGGCGATGAACTAGAGGCGGGGGCTGTCCCAGCAGCCGCCGCGGTAGGAGGTTCCGGGACGGGGTTCGGTTCCGTCGCAACGATTTCAGGCGACGGCTGGATTCCGGCCAGGCCTGCCAACCCGACCACTGAGCTCAGGCTCGCGATCGCTAGAGCAAGCGCGGGCTGGATCAGCACCGGGGCGAACTGGCCGATTGTTGAAGCCAATTGTGCGGCATGAAAAGCGACATCCGCCAATACCAACGGAAGGTTGGTCAACAGTGCTGCCGGATCGGTCAGCAGGTTGTTCCACAGCAGCTTGAGATGCTCGACCATCTCACCGGCCACGTGGACCCACCACTCCGGGTTGGTGGGGTCCAGGTCTCCATGACCGTGGTCGTCGTCATGGCCGTGCTCGTGGTCGTGATCGTCATGCTCATGGTCATGCAGGATCGATGGAGGCGGTGTGGAAGGCGGTGTAGACGCCAGGGCGACCTCGGAGGCGGTTTGGTACACCGTCATCGTCGTGGCGGCCTGAATCCACATGCGGACGTAGTCCGCCTCGGTGGCAACGATGGGAATTGTGTTGATACCGAAGAAGTTTGTTGCCAACAATGCCGCGTGCGTGGCGTGGTTGGCGGCCAGCTCGGCAAGAGTGGGCATGATTGCCAGCGCGGTGCTGTATGCGCCCGCGGCGGTACCATGCTGAGCGGCACGGGCATTGCTTTCGATGGCGCCTTGGGTCAGCCATTCCAGGTACGGAATGTGCGCCGCCACATACGTGTCCGCACTGGGACCCTGCCACGTTGCCGCATGGGTGGCGGCCAGAATTGCCCGGAGCTCATCGGCCGTCGCGGTGTAATGCGCCCCCAGCGAGGACCATTCGGCTGCAGCGGCGAGCAGCGGTCCGGGACCCGGACCTGCGCTGAGCAGAGTCGAATGCACCTCCGGCGGCGAAGCCATCCACACCGGCATAGCCACTCCACACCCTCCACCCGCACTAACGACAACGATAACGATATTCATTTACATTAGCGCGTGGGATGCAAGGCTGTGGCGGTACCCCATAGGGGTTCGGTTTGTTTCGTCACGGGGTCGACGGAGTGGATGCCAAAGACCCCAGAGAGCCGTTGTCGGCCAGCCGTATTCAGAGACTTGGGGCCGTCAGGCGTCGATCAAATGAGCGCGCCCTGCAGACTTCGGCACGCCTTGGCCACGAAGTCCTTCGACACCCCGGCCCACGGTACGAATCTGTCGAAGCCGTGGAAAGCGCCCTCCACGACTTCCAGCTCGCAGGGCACTCCGGCGGCACGCAGACGTTCGGCGTAGAGGAGGTCCTCGTCGTGAAACAGGTCGGCCGTCCCGATGCCCAACCAGGCCGGCGCCACTCCGGCTAAGTCCGACCGCCGACCCGGTACGGCGACATTGCGGTCGGTGTCCCCCAGGTACGAGTCCCAGCCAAACCGGTTACTTTTGGTGCTCCACATCCGCAGGTTGGTTTCGTCGACGTCGGTGCGCGCGGTGGTGCGGTCGTCGAGCATCGGGTAGACCAGCAGCTGCGCCGCCGGTGCGACCTCGCCCCGATCGCGAGCCAGTAGCGCAAGTGCTGCGGTCAGTCCGCCGCCGGCGCTGGCGCCGCCAATGGCGAGGCGTGTTGGGTCGATCCAGCCTTGCACCGATAGCCAGCGCAGCGCCGCATAGCAGTCCTCGACGGGTGTCGGATAGGGATGTTCGGGTGCCAGCCGATAGTCGACCGACACGACGGGAAGCCCCGTTTCCCGCATGACCTTGCGGCAGAAGAAGTCATCCTGACGTGCCGTGCCCATCACATAACCGCCGCCGTGAATCCATAACAGAGCCGGGGACGGCTCGGTCAGGTTCTTGGGAACGGGTGCACGAACCGTCACGTCGTCGTTCACCGCCACGGTCCGCACCCCAAATCTGGGAAACAGCCCTGAGGCGCGGATCAATCCGCGCAGGGTGGAAAGGGTTCGTGGCAGGCCGACCTGTCGTGGAAATACCTTGGCCGCCAAACGGAGGCTGGGGTGAATGTCAGGTGACGACACACAGCGAGTATGCCGGTGGGAGGCGCATAACGTGGCGGTTTGGCATGACGGGGAATGTTTCGGACCTGAGTCCACTTGACCCGTGCGTACCTACGGAAGGACCACCATGACTCCACCACTGAAGGGTCGCCGCGCGTTTGTCACCGGCGGATCGCGCGGAATAGGCGCAGCTATCGTGCGCAGGCTCGCCGAAGATGGTGCGCGTGTCGTCTTCACGTTCTCGAGTTCACCGCAACCGGCCGCGGACGTCGTGGCCGATGTCAAGGAGGACGGCGGCTGGGCGCTGGCGGTCAAGGCCGATGTATCCGACCCGGCCCAGCTCACGGCTGCGGTCAACGAGGCGGCCGAACACCTTGGCGGACTGGATATTCTGGTCAACAATGCCGGCATCGCATCCTTTGGCGACGTGGATACCGCGACCTTGGAAGACTTCGACGCGATCGTCGCGGTGAACGTGCGGGCTGTTTTCGCGGCCATCAAGGCGGCCTCCCCGCATCTGGCCGAGGGAGGCAGGATCGTCACCATCGGCAGCATCAACGGCGACCATTCGCCTACCCCCAACGCATCGCTGTACTCGATGTCGAAGGCGGCCGTCGCAGGCCTCACGCGCGGGCTGGCGCGCGAATTCGGCCCCCGGGGCATCACGATCAACAACGTTCAGCCGGGCCCGGTGGACACGGATATGAACCCAGAGAATGGCGAGCTGGCGCAGATCCTGCTCCCCAACATCGCGGTAGGGCGCTATGGCCAGCCTCGCGATATCGCCAGCTTGGTGAGCTATCTGGCATCGGATGAGGCCTGGTACATCACGGGAACCGCGATCAACATCGACGGGGGATTCACCGTCTAGCGCTCGCGAGGTCGCTAGGGTCAGATCCATGGCCACTAGCGACACCCGGGAAATAGTCATCGAGGCGACCCCCGCGCAGATCATGGATGTCATCGCAGACTTCGAGGTTCTGCCGAAATGGTCTTCGGCGCATCAGAGTTCGACGGTGCTGACCACGGGCGACGACGGACGACCGCACGAGGTGAAGATGAAGGTGAAGACGGCGGGCATCACCGACGAACAAACCGTCGCCTACACCTGGGGCGCCGATACGGTCAGCTGGACCCTGGTGAAGGCCAGTCAGCAGCGCCGTCAGGACGGTAAGTACACCTTCACGCCCAAGGGTGACAAGACGCACGTGAAGTTCGAGCTGACGGTCGACCCGCTGATCCCGCTGCCCGGATTCGTGCTGAAGCGGGCCATCAAGGGCGCCATGGAAACCGCCACCGACGGACTGCGCAAGCAGGTCCTCGCCACCTACCGGTAGACCCTTCCCTCCGCTAAACCTCCCTAGTATCGTTATTTCGAATATCGAAACTAGGGAGGCTTGGGATAGTGGATAGACGCCAGGGGGGACGTCCCCGCGATCCGGACAAGGATGACGCGGTGCGCGAGACCGTGCGCCAGATGTTGGCGACCGAGGGGTATCAGGGCACCACCATCCCCGCCGTGGCCCGCGTCGCAGGCATCGGTGCTCCCACGATTTACCGGCGTTGGTCAACGCAGGCCGCCATGGTGGAAAGTGCGATCGCGGACCGCCCGTGGCCCGCGGCCCTCGCCGATCGCGGCGAATTCCAGGACTATCTGCCCGTTGTGGTGCGCGCTGTGGTCGAGTACTGCCGATCCCGCTACCCGCGCCGCGATGCCGGGACTCCTCGTCGAGTACCACCGCGAACCGGGGCAGTATGCGGATTTGGTCGCGCGCACCGAAATGCCTCTGCGCGAAGCGTTCCGGACGGCACACGCCGAGGCTGTCGCCGCCGGCCGGTGTGCGGACCGGCCCGGGGCGGATGCGCTCTTCGACACCGTTGTGGGTATGGCCGTCTACCACGGCGTCTTGCGCGGCACCGCCGACGAAGCGCTCATCGAGCAGATTCTTGGTGTGGTGTTCGCGGCGAGCATTGTGGACCAGCGAAAAGTGAGGAAACGATGAACCGAGAAACCTTCTCCAGCCTGTTCGACCTCACGGGGCGTACGGCTATCGTCACCGGGGGCACCCGTGGGATCGGGCGATCTCTCGCCGAAGGTTATGCCTGCGCAGGCGCCAATGTGGTTGTCGCAAGCCGCAAACCGGAAGCGTGCGCCGAGGCGGCCGAGCATCTGCGCTCCCTGGGCGGCCGGGCGCTGGGCGTACCGACGCACACGGGCGATATCGAATCCCTGCAACATCTGGTGCAGGCCGCCGTCGAGGAGTTCGGCGGTGTCGACATCGTGGTGAACAACGCCGCCAATGCACTCACCGAACCGGTGGGTGCCTTCACCGTCGACGGGTGGGACAAGTCTTTCGGTGTGAACCTGCGGGGGCCGGTGTTTCTGGTGCAAGCCGCGCTGCCACATTTGGTGAACAGTTCACACGCGGCAGTGCTCAACGTCGTCTCGGTGGGCGCCTTCATGTTTGGCCAAGGGGTCTCCATGTACTCGGCAGCCAAGGCGGCGCTGGTCTCATACACGCGGTCCGCGGCGGCCGAGCTCGCTTCGCGGGGTGTGCGTGTCAACGCACTCGCTCCCGGCGCGATCGACACCGACATGGTGCGCAAGACCCCGCCCGCCGAGGTGGAACGAATGGCCAATGCCAATCATCTCAAACGGCTCGGACTCCCCGACGAAATGGTGGGTACCGCACTGCTTTTGACCTCCGATGCGGGCAGCTACATCACCGGTCAGACCATCATCGCCGACGGAGGGTTGGTGGCCCGATGATTCGCACGGAGCATCGCGACAACGGAATCCTGGTGGTCACGATCGATCGTCCCGAACGCCGTAATGCACTTGACCCGCAGACGGTGGCCGAGCTGCACTCCGTGGTCGAGAAGACCGATGGCGACCCCAAGGTGCGGGTGGTGGTTCTCACCGCAATCGGCGCATCATTTTGTGCCGGAGCCGATCTGAAATCGCTGCCCACCGATTTCACCAATATCGGGGCGACCTCCACGGCCGCGCTGCTCGGTGCCACCGACTCGGAGCTGGTGCGTACGCTCGCGGCTCAGGAGTTGATGGCCTCGCTGTTCGAACGGATTCACCGGATGCGTCAGCCCGTCATCGCTGCTGTCAATGGACACGCGGTCGGTGGCGGGTTCGCATTGGCGCTGGCCTGCGATATCCGGTTCGCCTGCCCGGAGGCCTCATTCGGCGCCGTGTTTATCCGTCATGGGGTATCCAACTGCGATATGGGAACCAGCTATCACCTGCCGCGGTTGGTGGGCGCGGCCCGCGCCGCAGAGCTGATGTTGACCGGACGGGTATTCGGCGCCGACGAGGCGCAACGGATCGGCTTGATCTTCGACGTGGTGCCCACTGAAACCCTCCTTGACGCGGCGCTTGCGAAGGCCGAAGAAATCGCCGTGCACTCACCGCTGGCGGTATGGATGACCAAAGAGACGATGTGGCAGACGGTCGACGCGCCGAGCTTGCGTCACGCGCTGGACATGGAGAACAGGACCCAGGTGATGTGTACTGCCACCGGCGAATTGCGCCGGTCCTTCGACGCTTTCAAGGAGGGGAGTGCCTAGTTCTCTGCCGGAGGTCCGGCCAGGATGGCGGTCACCATGTCGATGAGCTGCGCATTCATCTGCCCGTCGTCGAGGTAGGTGCCGCTCAGGGACATCAGTCGATTGGTGTGCGCGATGTCGCCCAGAACTACGCAGGTCAGTGTGACCGCCTGGGTCACCCCGAATCGGATTGACGGCAGTGAGGCGTTCGGGCGCAGCCGCACGATCAGTTCTTGTAGTCGCGCGGCCTGAGGCTGAAAACTCACGCTCATCGGGATAAGCGCGGGGTGCCCACTGATGAGGAGCTTGCCGAGGGTGGAAAGCCATGCGGTTCCGCCCTCTTCGCCGATCTCGGACAGCGGGACGACGATCGCCTCGGCAATGGTTCGCAGTGTCCCGGCTTCTTCGGCGATGTCCAACAACGCGAACCGGCGCTTTTCGAGCTGATTCAGGTATTTATCGAGCAGCGCCTCGATGAGACGTTCCTTGGATCCGAAGTGATAGTGCACCGATGCGACATTGGTGCCCGCCGCCGCCATGATGGCGCGCAGTGACACCGCATCCACGCCACGCTCGGCGAACAGTCGCTCGGCGGCGCTGAGCAATCGCTGATCGGTGGAATCATGTGCAGAGGTGTCTGTTTCAGATGCGATGTCGGTCATTGGCCGGTGAACCGGGCCTCTCTCTTCTCGCGGAATGCGGACAGCCCCTCGCGTGCATCGGCGGAGCTGATCACCTGGCGGGTCAGGCGGGCTTCGATGGCGCGTGCGTCTTCCTCGGCGATCCAACCGCTGTGCACCACAGCTTCCTTGGCGTTGCGCACTGCCAGCGGGCCGTTGCGCACCACGCGTTCGGCGAGGCTTCGCGCCTTGTCCAATGCGGTGCCCGCCGGCACCACGTGGCCCACCAGGCCGAAATGATAGGCCTCTTGGGCGGTGAGCGGCTCGCCCGTGAGGATCATTTCCATGGCCTTGGTGTAGGGAATCTGCCGCTTGAGCCGGACCATGGATCCGGCACCGGGGACCAGCCCACGCTGTACCTCCGGAAGACCGAACGTGGCCTGCTCATCGGCAACACGGATATCGGTCTGCTGCAACATTTCACATCCGCCACCCAGGCACGCACCATTGACCGCCGCGATGAGCGGTTTGGTCAGGGTATGGGTGAGTAGCAGTCCTTTGCCTATGGCGGCAGGGTCGATTGGCGGCGCGGAGCCGTCCCGGACCATCCAGCCATCGCTGAGATCACCTCCCACGCAGTAGGCGCTACCGGCGCCGGTGATGATGGCCGCGCGGATGCCGTCGTCCCGATCGATCTCGTCCCAGGCCTGAGCAAGCTGTCCCACCATGTTGGTGGACAGCGCATTTCGCCGATGCGGACGGTTCATGGTCAAGATGACGATCGGGCCGTCCCGCTCGACGAGAAGTTCTCGATCTTCGGTCATGGTTTCTCGCTCCCCACCACCCATAAAGCATGGAACTGCGATGCGCCGCCCATGGCGTGGCCTATCGCGCGTCGGGCACCGTCGACCTGATGTTCTCCCGCCAGCCCCCGCACTTGCAAAGCGGCCTCGGCGAATCGAAGCAGGCCGGTCGCGCCGGTGGGGTTGCCCGAGAGCACGCCACCGGACGGGTTGATCGGGTGTCTGCCCCCGAACGCGGTGTGGCCCTCGTCGACGGCACGCCAGCCCGCTCCCTCGGGAGCCAGCCCGATGTTCTCCATCCACATCGGCTCGTACCAGCTGTAGGGGATGTAGAGCTCGGATACATCGGCCTCGGTGGCCGGGTCGGTGATCCCCGCCTCGCGGTACGCTGCGGCGGCGCACTCCTGCCCGGCGCGTGGATTCACCTCATCGCGGCCCGCGAAATGGCCTGTCTCGGTTCGCCACCCGGTGCCGTGAATCCAGGCGGGCGGTCGTGGCGCATGCGTCGCGAACAGTTCGGAAGAAACGACGACCGCACACGAGCCGTCGGATGACGGGCACGATTCCAGGAACCGGATGGGATCCCAGAGCATCGGCGAGCTGCGCACCTCCTCGATGGTGATATCGGGCTTATGGATATGCGCGTATGGGTTACGAATGGCGTTGAGGCGATGATTCACCGCGACTTGCCAGCCGATGTGTTCCGGGGCGCCCGAGCGGCGGATGTACTCGCGGATGACGGGTGCGAAATGCCCACCCGCGCCGGCACCCAGCTGGGCACTGAACGGCAGCGGCCGGGACAGCGCCCAGGTGAAGTTGCCCTCTGACTCCTTGGAATACGCGACGACCAGCACCCTTCCGGCAAGTCCGGCTTGCACCAGGTGTGCGGCATAGATGGCTGCGTGTCCTCCGACGCTGCCGCCGGTGAACACCCGGGTGACCGGCAGTCCGCGCGCGCCCATCGCGTCGGCGAGGTATAGCTCCGGATTCATCACGCCGTCGAAGAGATCGGGGGTCTTCGCGAGCACGATCGCATCGATGTCACCGAACGTCAGCTCCGCGTCGGCCAGCGCGCCGTCCACCGCCTCGCGCACCAGCGCCGCGATGCTGACCTCACGCTTCTTGGCCTGCTTGCTTTGGCCGACACCGACTACGGCGACACGGGCGCTCATCCGCTCGCCTCCATGAGACACACCAGATTGTGCTGCAGTGCAGCGCCGTTGGTGGCGTGGGCAAGTGCTCGAGTGGCGCGGCCCTGCATGATGGCGCGAGCCGATTCACCGATGCGGATCAACCCGGTAGCGGTAGCGGGCGCACCCGCCAGCGGCCCACCGGATGGATTCACGAGCACGTTGTCGATGCCCAAGGTTTTGGTCAGTAGCGGTTCCACATAGCTGTACTCGGTGTGCAGCTCGGCGACTTCCACACTGGCGGCAGTGAAACCGGCCATGGCTGCTGCCTTGTCGGCGGCGATGCGCGCCGAGTCCACTACCGTGAGATCCCGCGAGCCGGGGTAGTGCGTGTCCATCCGGTGATCGATCGCCCTGATCCACGCCGGACGCCGGGCCAGGCGGCGTGCCACATCACCGGTGGCCAGGATCAGTACCGCGGCGCCGTCACCGACTGGCGCCACATCGTGTGGACGCAGTGGCGAGGCGATGTACGGCTGATCCAGCAGCGATTCGACTCCCGGAGCACCTGCCCTGAGCGCGAAGGGATTCGACAACGCATCGGTCAGCGATTGGTTCACCACATCGGCCATCTCTCGCTCTGTGGTGATACCGGCCTCGACGACGGCCGCCGCCTGCAGACCGGCGATCGCATGCCGATGCGGATGAAGGGGAGTCAGGTAGTAGGGGTCCAGTGAAGCGGGGGCCACCTGGTCCAGGTCGGTGGGCAGCGCGCCGCGGCCGATGCCGTACACCAGGGCGATATCACCGTGGCCCAGTTGGAGCCATGACCAGGCCTCGTAACACGCCCATGCGGCGTCCATTTCGACATGGGATTCCGATATCGGCGGCCAGGCGCCGACAGCGTCGAGGGACTCGATGTACGCGAAGGTACGGCCCTCGAAGAAGTCATGGCTGCCCGATGCGTAGAAGTCGATGTCCTCGCGGCGCAGTCCTACCTGTTCGAGGGCCTCGCGGACCACGGGTAGCAGGATCTCGGCCATATCGTCACGAAGATTTGCCGCAGTACAAGCCGATTGGGAAAAAGAAACCACGGCAACATCACGCATGGGCGGCCTTGCCTGGCACTGGCCGGAAGTAGCGGATGCTCTGCATGCTGGCACCGAGCTCCTCATCGGTCACCCAGACCGGCTCTACGGTCATGCCGATGTGAACGAGGTCTGGCGCGGTGTCTCCGATCATGTGCATGAGTCTGTTGTCGGCGCCGTGCAACTGGATGTGCGCCACTGCGTAGGGCGGCGCGAACACTTGTCCCGGAAAGGGGAAGCTCACGATGCAGAAGGTCTCCACCGTTCCCGTCCCGGCAAGGGGGAACGGTTCACCCAGTTCCGTCAGGCATCGTGAACAGAATTGCGGCGCAGGACAGTACGCGCGTTGACAGCCAGGGCATCGGCGTGCCAGCAGGCGCCTGTGCGCCAGCCCGCGCAGGAAGATGGAACGCCCGGATCCCGCCACATACGTGTAGTCCATGCGGAACGGGCTGGCGATCGAAGAGACTGGTTCGGGTAGTGCGGTCACTGCGGGCCCGCCGGTTCGAAGCAGACGATATCGGTGATGGCGCCGACACGGTCCGGGCGCCATCGTGCGACGACGGGCAGTCCCGTTTTCATGGTCAGGGGATTCCCGCCGACATCGACGGCGTGGAACATCGCGTTAGTGGTTCCGTCGATGCGGATAAGCGCCCATGCGAAATCGTCCTGTAACTCGTCTGCCGGCCGTGACCGTACCCAGGTCCATTGCAGGACAACGCCCTTCGGTTCGAGCTCTACCAGCTCGCCGGTAGGGGCGGCATCGGCCGGGTCGAACTCGAGCGCCGGGCACAAGACCTGACCATGGATTGTCCGCACTCCGAACAATCGCGCGTCCCGCAGTCCGCCGAGGAAGGTGCCGATCTTGGGGCCGACGGTGCGCTCGAATCCGAACTCGATCGTGTACGGCGCGCGCAGGGATTCGGAGGATTGGTCGCTCACAGCCCTCCCGACGCGGTTCTATCAATTGATTGAATCGAGCGATAGGACCGTAACACGGCAGTGATGGCGGCCACAGATTTACGTGGACACCAATGCGACGAGGGATGGCGGTTATCGCGGAGGGGGTGGCTTCAGGGCCTTTTCGAGCTGGGGTGTCAGTTGTTCGAGGGCATAGATCCGGGCTAGTGGGCCTCCGAGCCGAAGGGCGCTCACCACCGGGCTGTCCGCGGGGATGTAGACAGCGCGCCCCTCGGTGACGGCACGCAAATCGGCGAGACCGTTCGTGGACTTCGCCTGCTGTTCAGTGGCTCCCACCACCACCAGGAGGTCCTCGTCGGCCTTGGCCTTCAGCTCGTTATCGGGCACCGGGCCGGAGTATCGCTGGCTGAGGAACCCCAGACCGTCGAACACCGCGCGGCGTGGGTCGCGGAAACCCAAGAGGAAGGTGCCTTGTCCGTCGGCTACCCAATCGACCACGGCCGTGCGGTTGACCCAATGTTGATGTCCGGTGCGTATCTGGTTGTACCGAGTCCCGACCTCTTCGGATCGCATGCGCGCCCGATCAGACTTGCCCAGGGCTCGCCCGATGGTGAAGAGCTGTGTATACCAAGGTGTTTCGGCGCGATCGACTCGATCTTCCGAGACCACGGTCGGCGCGATTTTTGCCAGCTTGTCGTAACTGGGTCTGTCGATATCGGCGCCGGTGGCCAGGATGACATCGGGTTTGGCGGCCGCGATGGCATCGAAGTTCAGTTCCGAGCCCGAGACGACGGGGGGATAGGAGACCTCCGGAACGACCCAGGGGTACATCGGGTACTCCGGCAGGGTGGACCGGACACCAACGGGTTTAGTGCCCAACGACTGCACCAGATCCTGGTCGTTCCATCCCAGGGTGACGACGCGATTGGGTCGTGTCGCGAGGAACGCACCGCCGTACCGGTGGGGGATGCTGAGCGGGAACCCGTCGGGAGATAATGTCGGCGGGGCGGCGGGTGGCGGACTTTGGTTGCGAGAACACCCGGCAAGTGCCAGCAGCGTCAGCAGCGCGGCAATGACGCGCCATCCGGCAGTTGCCATGCCGAGCAAACTACCATCGCGCGACGTCGATATACGAACGTGATCGCAATCGGCTCGGGGTGAATCGAACGGGCGGGCACCGGGTTGCACGCCCACCACCTGCGAGAACGTCACCAGGCGGGACGCCGTTTACTGGACGTTGCCATTGACGCTGGGGTGGGACCTTCATACGTTTGCGCCGTTCCCAGCTCGTGCTACGGGTCAGAGCAACAGTCCAATAGGAAGCCGATGATTAAGCATCTCACCCGCCGCGCGACGGTCGCCCTCGTCGTGGCAGCCGCGGCGATGTCGCCTGCCGCCTACCCGGCAGTGGCCGATACGGCCACCCCGCTCAACGGCCTGTTCGCGTTGACTCCCGGCAGCTGCGCGGAGGGTCGCGCCACGGGCTCCTACTTCCGCATGATCTTGCCCGCGGGTGACGCCTCCGGCCCCTACCTCGCCAACGGCGATTCCACCTGCTCGGATAACACGGTCACCCTGCTGGCGCCCGGTACCGATGGTGGCCTGAAGTCCGGTGAGTATCAGCCGCAGCCCGGCAACGCATTCGATGGAAATGGAAATGCGGTGTCCGGCAGTATTACTCAGCCAGTGAAGTTCTACGGCGTGGGCTTTGCCACGGCGTCCAACCAGACCGATCCGCAGACCGGCCAGGGCACTGCCACGCCCCAGATCACCGTCAGTGGCAACAAGCTCGGCGGCGACCTCAGTGCCTTCGGCGTGACCTGGAACAACCAGGTGTTCAACCAGGGATCGCCCAAACCCGGTGGCGCGTTTCCCGGTAAGACCACACCGGTGACCGGCACCTACGACCGCAACACCGGCGCATTCATCGTCGAGTGGACCAGCCAGATCGTGGGCGGTCCTTTCAACGACTTCACCGGACTATGGCACCTGGTCGGCAAGGTCGGGGGCAGCCCCGGTGGCGCCGCGGTGGCCGAACCGCCGCCGCCTCCTCCGCCGGGTGCCCCACCGGCAGCGGCGGATGCGCCTCCCGCCGTGGCCGCGCCCGCGGCCCCTGGGCAGGTTGTCGTGCAAGCTGGGCAACAAGTGGTGGCACCGCCACCGCTGTCGGCCGGCCAGCAGCTCATCGCGCTGCCGGTTGACGACAATCCCCGCACCATCACCCCGCCATGGGTCATTGCCCTGTTGGTGTTCGTGGCGATCGGCGGCGGAATCCTGTTTGTGGTGGGGGAGCGGATCTTCAGCCGTGGCCGCTGAGCGGTTGGCTGAGACGTCTCAGCCGACCCTGCCTTCTTACGCCGACATCGTCGGTGAGGAGGCTGTTGTCGCCGAGGTCGGACCGGCGCCGCGACCCCGGTGGCGGTTTGTCGCGCTCATCGCCCTTGGTGTGCTCCTGTTCGCGTTGCCGGTGGTCACCGGAATGTTCACACGTGCCGCGGGCGGTCAGCAGCTGCTGACCGAGTTCCGGCCCTACGTGTCGTCGGAGGTGATCGCTAAGTTCCGCGGTTACCTCGATACCGTCGACGCCGCCCGTACCGATGTGCAGGCGACCCAGTCGATCGCGGGAGGACATTACGAGCGACTGGATACCTTTGTGGCGCAGTATCCGTCGATCCGTCAGGACATGAACGGTCTGCTCGATGCGGTCGAGGGTCAGGTGGGTAATTACGGGCAGTTGCGCGCCGTGGGCCCGTTCGACGTGCTGCCGTTCCTGCTGGCGGTGCCGGGACTGGTCTTGGTAGGTGCCGGTGTGTGGGGACTTCGCCGTACCGGCAACGGTGAAAAAGCTTTCGGTGCGCGGATTCTCGCGATCCTCGCGGCGGCGGTTCTCATCGCCGTGCCCTTCGCGGACGGGCTCTTCTCCCGTGCCCCGGCGGGTGCGCAGCTCATCGACGCATTCACCCCGATCATGACCCACGAGCGGGTGGCCGCGGTGCAGCGGCACTTCGTGGTGCTGGTCGCGGCGGAAGGGGAGTTGGACACCCAGTTCCTGGGTGATTTGCGGCAGCATGACTCGGCCCACGCGGTTCCGGGTATCGACGCGTTCGTTTCGCAATGGCAGCCCATGACAGCGGATTTCGCTTCGCTGATCGGGGTGATGGCCGACAACGTCGACAATTTCGGCAGGGTGGTGGCGCTCGATCGGATCACGGCCCCGCTGGGATTCCGATCGTTCGACTACTTCGGGTGGTTCTTCCTCGTGCCCGGTGTACTGGCGGCCGCTGCCGCTATTGACGTGAAAGGAGCCGCACGGTGGCCCAGAAAACGATGACGCGCGGCACATTTGGTGTAGCGCTGGCGGCCGTGGTGCTGGTGACGGCTCCGGCCTGTGGATCGGAGAAGCCGACCGAGTCTCCGCTCACCGGGCTGCTGGCATTGGAGCCCGGCAAGATCGAGGGGAACAAGCTCAGCGGCACCTGGTTCAAGATGGTGCAGCCGGGCGGTAACCCCCAAGAGGGTCCGTTCATGCCCAATGCGAATTCTCCTGTGCCGCAAGGGGCAGCTACTCTGCTCTCGCCGGGCGCAGATGGCGGTTTGGTACTGGGCGACTACCAGGGTGAGCCGGATCCGGCGTTCGATGAGGCCACCGGGTACTCGCTGGCGGCCCGCGTCACCCAGCCGACGAAGTTCTTCAATATCGAGTTCGGCATCTCCACCAACAAGATCGACCCGCAGACTCAGCGCGAGCTGCCGGCGCCCTCGGCCACGGTGGCGGGTGACCAGATTTCGGCGGACGTGTCCGCATGGGCCGCCTCGTGGAACCGCCAGGAGTTCAACCAGGGCGCGCCCAAGCCGAAACCCAAGGAGCAGGCCCAGATCCCCGGCGAGGCTCGCGCCAAGCAGGTGTGGGAGTTCGTGGCCGGGCGCTGGGTCGGCCGCGATTCTGTGGACGGCGAAAGCCCTAAAGCCACCGGTACATACGACAAGGACACCAAGAAGTTCACTCTCGACTGGACGAGTCTCATTGTGGGTGGCCCGTTCAACAGCTTCACGGGAGTCTGGCACCTCGAAGGCGTGGTGAAAGACCGATGAGTTCGACACCAGCAGAAGAGACTGCTCCGATCGCTGCTCCGATTGCTTCCGTTGGCCGCAGGTCCACCAAGGAACGCGTATTCGGGATAGCCGTAAGGGCATTCGCTGCCATCACGGTGATCGGCAGCGTGGCCGCCATTACCCAGCTCTCGTATTCGCCTGCGCGTGCACCCATCGTCGGATACCAGATCGTGAACCGCGACGGATCGATTCCCGAAGGTGCCATCCCGATCCCGGTACCCCCGCCGGGGCCGCAATTGATTGCGCCGCTGCCGCGGCCTCAGGTGCCTTCGCATCCACCGGGTCAGGCTGCGGGACCGTTTGGTGCACTGCCTTCGGTGACCGACCGCGGGCTTCCGATATCCGTCGCACAGCCCTGCCCCTTCGGCTGGCCGGCGCCCGGTCCGGATGAGCAGGGCGGGTTGGCCTCGCTGATCGATGTGGCTCCGGCCGCGGGTGTGTTCTCGTCCGAGGCGTTCGCTCCGGCTACGGCGTATGAACCGATCCTGAAGATGATGGGTCCGGTGCTGGCCCGGATCTCCCCGCTGCTCTCGCGGCATCCGTGGGCGATCGACCAGTTCGTCACCCGGTTCCAGACCGTCATGGTGCGCGTTCTCGAGGCGATCCTGCCCTACTACGGCCCCTACCGGAACGACGTCCTCAAGGCCGAGGGCGATCTCGCAAAGGCGTTGACTCCCTTTCTGGAAAGCCTGTACAACACGCCGACGGCGCAATGCCTCGTCGCGTGGGAGGCGCAGCGCATTCGGGACGCGCGTGGGGGCCGCCCACCGGCGCTGCGCCTGCATGATCTGGGCAAGGTGATTGATCTGTACCGTTCGACGCACTGGCGTGAGGGCGACGATGATCCGCCACCTCCGCCGCTGCCGGCCTACGAGTTCACGCCGGCGCCCGCGCCCCCACCGGCCTCGGATGCTCCGGCCGCCCCGAGCACGTCGCGACCGGTGATCCCCAACTTCCCGACACCGACCCCGGCCCCGGCGCCCACACAGACGTCGTCACCGGCCATCTCCTCGTCTCTCTAGCCGCACTTCCCAACCAACGGGTTGAGTGGCTAGGGTGACCCTCATGGGTGACACTGGCGTCAAGACAGGCCCTCTCGCGGGCGTAAAGGTGATCGAGCTCGGCGGTATCGGCCCTGGGCCGCATGCGGCGATGATGTTGTCCGACTTGGGGGCAGACGTCATTCGGGTGCGTCGTCCCGGTGGTCTCGCCATCCCCGCCGAGGAGACGGACCTGTTTCACCGCGGTAAGCGCCTGGTCAACCTGGACGTCAAGAAGGATCCCGAGGCGCTGCTGGCGCTCGTCGACAAGGCCGATGTGTTGCTGGATCCCTTCCGGCCCGGGGTGTGCGAGCGAATCGGGATCGGACCCGAGGAATGCGCCAAGCGCAACCCGCGGCTGATCTTCGCCCGAATGACGGGCTGGGGTCAGACCGGCCCGATGGCCGACCGGGCAGGCCATGACATCAACTACCTGTCGCTGACCGGCGCGCTGGGGTCGATGGGCTACAAGGACCGCCCACCGATGCCGCCGATGAACCTCGTCGCGGATTTTGGTGGTGGCTCAATGCTTTTGGTGCAGGGCATCCTGGCCGCGCTGTATGAGCGCGAGAAGTCGGGCAAGGGGCAGGTCATCGATGGCGCGATGGTCGACGGCGTCAGCCAGTTGGCTCAGATGCAATGGACGATGTACAACAACGGACTGCTGTTCGACGAGCGCGAGTCGGGGCTGCTCGACGGCGGTGCGCCGTTCTACGGCACCTACGAGACCGCCGACGGCAAGTACATGGCGGTGGGATCCATCGAGCCACAGTTCTTCGCGATTTTGGTGCAGGGCCTGGGGCTGGACCCCGAGAGCGTTCCGTTCCAGCTCGACAAGGCGCGCTACCCCGAGATGCGCAAGCTGTTCGACGATGCGTTCAAGACCAAGACCCGCGACGAATGGACCGAGATCTTCATCGGTACCGACGCCTGCGTGTCACCGGTGCTCACCTGGGGTGAGGCCAAGCAGAATGCGCACCTTCGCGATCGCGGCACCATCACCGATGTCAACGGCGTGACCCAGGCCGCGCCGGCTCCGCGCTTCTCGCGGACGCCGAGCGGGCCCATCGAGGCGCCGCCGAAGGACACGACCGAGCTCGCCGATATCGGCTGGTGACTTAGCCGAGATTGTCGGTACTAGGTACTGGTAGTCTCATCCCGAGCAATGACGCTATGAGGAGGCTTGATGACCACTGCCCGACACGCCGCCGAATCCCGGCTGGCCGCCGCCGTCACATACGCGGGGCCGGAATGGATGGGCAAGGCCAATTGGCATTCGGTGGCCGAGACCTATCTGTTCAAGGCAGTCGGTAAGCCGGGGCTCTATGCGCTGACCCGGCTGATGCTGGCCGTCAACCGCCGGTTCCCTGACGCTCTGCTGAATCGGCGATACGACGGACTGGAACGTCTCATGGGCTGGATGCCAGGCGTGTCCGGAACCCGCACGGAGCCTGTGCAATTGCCGAACTGCGCGGCCGAATGGACGTGGAATGCTAAGAATGAACCGGGGCCGGACGCGCCGGTGGTCATCTACTTCCACGGGTCGGCGTTCATCGCGTTGGGGATCAACAGCCATCGCCCGTTGGTCAGCCATATCGCGCGTGACTCCGGTGCACGGGCGCTGAGCGTGGGTTACCGGTTGTGCCCGCGCAATCTGGTCGAAGATGCCGTCGCCGACGGTGTCGATGCGTACCGCTACGTGTTGAGTCAGGGCGTCGCCCCCGAGAACATCGTGCTCGCAGGCGATTCGGCCGGAGGCTTCCTGGCGGCCATGACCGCCCTCGCGGTGCGCGATGAGGGCTTGACGCCGCCCGCGGGATGCGTGCTGATCTCGGCGGCGACCAACAACGACATGGAGCCGAAATATGCTGCCGCCAAGCGCGTCGGCGATGCCATGTTCCCCGTCGACTTCTTGAAGATGATCAACGACGTGTTCCTGTTGCGCAACGGTGCACGCGAGCCGGGGCCATGCCCGGCGGATGCCGACCTGACCGGACTGGGGCCGTTCCTGCTGCAGGTCGGCTCGCAGGAAGCGTTGCGACCGGACTCCGAGCTGTTGGCGGAACGTCTTGTCGCCGCCGGAGTTCCGGTGCGGTTGCAGATTTTCGACCGCGCCATTCACGTGTTCCAGGTGTTCGCGGCGACCAACCCGGACGCCCGGCGGGCGGTGGGAGAGATCACCGAGTTCATCAAGGTCCTGCCGGGGCTGGCCAGGGCGCGGCAGCGTCCCGACACGATCGCGACGGGACTAACCTCCTAGCCGCGCCAGGCGGGATATTGCCTCGTCGATCACCGCATCACGTTTGGCGAAGGTGAACCGCACCAGGTGATTCCATTGATTGGCCGTGTCGGTGTTGGGGTCGCAAAAGGCGCTTACCGGAACCGCCGCTACGCCGACGGTTTCCGGTAGGCGCCGACAAAGTTCTGCGCTGTCGCTGAATCCCAGGGGGCGTGGATCTGCGCAGATGAAGTACCCGCCGTGGCTGCTGTGCACCTCGAAGCCCAGGCCGGTGAGCGCCTCAGCGAGACGATCGCGCCTGCGCTGCAAGGACTCTCGTAGATTCTTTACCCAGGCCTGTTCGGTGTCGAGGGCTACCGCTACGGCCGGCTGAAACGGTGCACCGCCGACGTAGGAAAGGAACTGCTTGGCGGCGCGCACGCCCGTGATCAACTCTGGTGTGCCACAAGCCCAGCCGATCTTCCAGCCGGTGCAGTTGAACGTCTTGGCGGCGCTGGAGATCGTCACGGTGCGATCGGCCATCCCGGGCAGGCTGGCCATGGGTGTCTGGGTGCGCCCGTCGAAGAGCAATCGCTCGTACACCTCGTCGGAGATGACCAGCAGATCGTGTTCGACCGCCAGCTCAGCGACCCGTGCCAATTCGGAGTCGGTGAACACCTTGCCCGTTGGATTGTGCGGGGAGTTGATGATCAGTGCCGCGGTCCGGGGTGTGATGGCGGCCGCGAGCGCGTCGGTGTCTAATGCGAAGCCCGCTCCGTCGGGAACGAGTGGCACCGGGACGCGAACGGCGCCCGCCATGGCCACCACGGCGGCATACGAGTCGTAGTAGGGCTCGATCAAAATGACCTCGGAGCCGGGTTCGACGAGGCCGAGGACCGCACCCGCGATTGCTTCGGTGGCGCCGACGGTGACCAGCACCCGCGTATCCGGATCGAGTTCCTCGCCATAGCGGGCGAGTCGGTCGGCGGCGATGGCCCGGCGCAGTTCGGGAACACCCAACCCGGGCGGGTACTGATTGAGGCCCGAACGGATGGCCTGCTGTGCCGCGTCCAGCATGGATGCGGGCCCGTCTTCGTCGGGGAAACCCTGGCCCAGATTGATTGCGTCGTGTTGGACGGCGAGGGCCGACATCTCGGCGAAGATCGTTGCGCCGAAGGGGCGCAATCGTTTGACGGTCTTCGGGTTCACGCTGGCCCGTGTTCGGTGCTACCCGGCTTCATGCCGGGCAGCCTACCGGCGGACCTAGCAGCTGGGCGGTTCGAAGGACAGGTCGGTATCCGGTATCGGGCAGAAGTAGTGGCTGAATCCGGGATTGCCACGGTCCCGGTTGTCCACGAAGACCTCCACATCCCGGTCCGCCCGGTACACCCGGTAGTAGGTGGTGGTGTCCTCGAGGAAGAAATTGGCGACGGTGGTCCTCAGCTCCGCACCGGTGCCCGCCGCGCGGGCCTGACGCATGCAGTTCAGATAGTTCGGGGGGATCTCGTGTGAGGGCGGCAGCATGCGCAGGCGGCCACAATTCTGCAGCGGTGCGCGCTGCTCGAATGCGGTGTCGGGGGACAGGGGTTCCGGCTCGGCCTGTGCTGCCGGCGGACACACGGCGGCGGCAACCGCCAAGGTCGCCGTCGCGATGCAGAGTCGTGTGAGCATCGCTTCAGGCTTGTCGCCCACGGTGTAAAAGCGGGAGGTTTCGGCGAAATCTCGTCGAAGAGCACCGCACAGCGCGTGCCCGCTTGGGGGTCGCACCCCAGACGGCCTATCGGTCGGGCTGGTCTGACGGTGAGTCGCACCTGGGGTCGCCGGGGTAATTGAGCGGTGCGGCCCAGCAGAAGAAGTGGTTCCAGCGGCCATTGCCGAACTGGTCCGCGCTGAAGTCGACGAAGACCTCCACCCTCTGGTCGCGCGAGAACACTCGGTAATACGTCGTGATGGGATCGCCCTCGGTAGTGGATTCGACGATCTTGAGTTCACCGCCACGGCCCGAGGCTCTGGCGTTGTTCATGCAGTCGCGCTGTGCGGCGGGCAGGTCCTGCCGGACGAACCTGTATGCCCCGCAGCTAGGAAGGGCCGCGCGTTCGGTGAAGGCGGCAGGCGGTGGCGAGGCCGCGGGGCAGTGGATAGTCCTTGCGTCCAGCCAGTACCAGCCCATCCACACCGCGAATATTGCGAGAACTGCAATGGCGCCGATGACCACGCGTCTTAGCGGTAGAGACCGAGTCCGCAGCACACTTCGAGCGTACCGGCATCAGATTCCCAACCAACGGGTTGGGAGGGCTGCTTACCATGGGGACGCCACCCTGGTCTAACGTAAGGCTGTCTCGGCGAAACTGACCCGGAGTCAACCCGGCGTCACAAGGCTGCGGCACTTGCACCACATGCCCCATACGCACCCCCTATAAGGACGTATACCCATGACTGAAGCATTCATCTACGAGGCCATCCGCACGCCTCGCGGCAAGCAGCGCGGCGGCGCCCTCAACGAGGTCAAGCCGCTGAACCTGGTGGTCGGCCTGATCGACGAGATCCGTCGCCGTTTCCCCGACCTGGACGAGAACCTGATCAGCGACGTCGTGCTCGGTGTCGTTGCCCCCGTGGGCGATCAGGGTGGCGACATCGCCCGCACCGCGGTGCTGGCCGCTGGCCTGCCCGATACCGTCGGTGGCGTTCAGCTCAACCGTTTCTGTGCTTCCGGTCTGGAAGCAGTCAACGTCGCCGCACAGAAGGTCCGTTCCGGTTGGGACGACCTGGTGCTCGCCGGTGGTGTCGAGTCGATGTCGCGCGTGCCGATGGGCAGCGACGGCGGGGCCTGGGCCTCGGACCCGGCCACCAACTACGACGTGTCCTTCGTGCCGCAGGGCATCGGTGCCGACCTGATCGCCACCATCGAAGGCTTTACCCGTGACGACGTCGACGCTTACGCCGCTCGCTCGCAGGACCGTGCGGCAGCCGCGTGGTCCGGCGGTTACTTCGCCAAGTCCGTTGTGCCGGTTAAGGACCAGAACGGCCTGCTCATCCTGGACCACGACGAGCACATGCGTCCGGGCACCACGGCCGCGGACCTGGGCAAGCTGAAGCCCGCGTTCGAGGGCCTGGCCGCACTCGGCGGCTTCGACGATGTTGCGCGCATCAAGTACCACTACGTCGAGAAGATCAACCACGTGCACACCGGCGGCAACAGCTCGGGCATCGTCGACGGCGCCGCCCTGGTGCTGGTGGGCTCCGAAGAAGCCGGCAAGTCGCAGGGTCTGACCCCGCGTGCCCGTGTCGTGGCGACTGCCACCACCGGTAGCGAGCCGCTGATCATGCTGACCGGACCTACTCCGGCCACCCAGAAGGTGCTCGACCGCGCCGGGCTGACCGTGGACGACATCGATCTGTTCGAGCTGAACGAGGCGTTCGCCTCGGTGGTCCTGAAGTTCCAGAAGGACCTGAACATCCCGGACGAGAAGCTCAACGTCAACGGCGGCGCCATCGCCATGGGCCACCCGCTGGGCGCCACCGGTGCCATGATCACCGGAACCATGGTCGACGAGCTGGAGCGTCGCGGCCTCAAGCGTGCCCTCATCACCCTGTGCGTCGGCGGCGGCATGGGTGTGGCCACCATCATCGAGCGAGTGTAGGGAGAACCAGAACCAATGAGTGCAAACACAATTCAGTGGGAAAAGGATGCCGACGGCATCGTCACCCTCACCCTGGACGACCCCAACGGTTCGGCCAACGTCATGAACGACGACTACAAGCAGTCGATGGCTGCGGCCGTCAAGCGCCTTGTGGAGGAGAAGGATTCGATCACCGGCGTGGTGGTCACCAGCGCCAAGAAGACCTTCTTCGCCGGTGGTGACCTCACCAAGATCATCCAGATCCAGCCGGAGAACGCCCAGGAGGCTTTCAACGAGGTCGAGGAGATCAAGAAGGACCTGCGCACGCTGGAGACCTTCGGTCGTCCGGTCGTGGCCGCCATCAACGGTGCCGCCCTCGGTGGTGGCCTGGAGATCGCATTGGCCACCCATCACCGGATTGCGGCCGATGTCAAGGGATCTCAGATTGGCTTGCCCGAGGTATCGCTGGGTCTGCTGCCCGGCGGCGGTGGCGTCACCCGCGTGACCCGCATGCTCGGCATCCAGAACGGCTTCGTCACCGTGTTGGCGCAGGGCACCCGGTTCAACCCGACCAAGGCCAAGGAAGTCGGCCTGATCGATGAGCTGGTTGGCTCCGTCGACGAGCTGATCCCCGCCGCCAAGGCGTGGATCAAGGCGAACCCGGAGGCCGTGCAGCGTTGGGATGTCAAGGGATACAAGATCCCCGGTGGCACCCCCTCCACGCCGGCGCTGGCGGCCATCCTGCCGTCGTTCCCGTCGAACCTGAAGAAGCAGCTCAAGGGCGCGCCGATGCCGGCCCCGCGGGCGATCCTGGCCGCCGCGGTCGAGGGTGCCCAGGTGGACTTCGATACGGCCAGCCGTATCGAGAGCCGTTACTTCACCAGCCTGACCACCGGCCAGGTCGCCAAGAACATGACGCAGGCGTTCTTCTTCGACCTGCAGACGATCAACGGCGGCGGGTCACGTCCGGATGGCATCGCCAAGCAGGAGATCAAGAAGATCGGTGTGCTGGGCGCGGGCATGATGGGTGCCGGTATCGCCTACGTCTCGGCCAAGGCCGGTTACGACGTCGTGCTGAAGGACGTCTCGCTCGAGGCGGCCCAGAAGGGCAAGGGCTACTCGGAAAAGCTTGAGGAGAAGGCTCTTTCGCGCGGCAAGACCACCGCGGAGAAGTCGGCTGCGCTGCTGGCCAAGATCACCCCGACCGCAGATCCGGCCGACCTGGCAGGCGTCGACTTCGTGGTCGAGGCGGTCTTCGAGAACACCGAGCTCAAGCACAAGGTGTTCCAGGAGATCGAGGACATCGTCGAGCCCAACGCGCTGCTTGGCTCCAACACCTCCACCCTGCCCATCACCGGGCTGGCCGCGGGTGTGAAGCGCCAGGAGGACTTCATCGGCATCCACTTCTTCTCGCCCGTCGACAAGATGCCGCTGGTGGAGATCATCCGCGGTGAGAAGACCTCGGACGAGGCGCTGGCCCGGGTGTTCGACTACGTGCTGGCCATCAAGAAGACCCCGATCGTCGTCAACGACAGCCGTGGCTTCTTCACCTCGCGCGTCATCGGCACGTTCGTCAACGAGGCCGTCGCGATGCTGGCCGAGGGCATCGAGCCCTCGACCATCGAGCAGGCCGGCAGCCAGGCCGGATACCCGGCGCCGCCGCTGCAGCTGTCGGATGAGCTGAACCTGACGCTCATGCAGAAGATCCGCAAGGAGACCGTCGAGGCGGCCAAGGCCGAGGGCAAGGATCTGCCGGACGATCCGGCGGGCGGCGTCATCGACACCCTGGTGGATGCGGGACGCCCGGGCCGTCTGGGTGGTGCCGGCTTCTACGACTACGTGGACGGCAAGCGCACCGAGCTGTGGCCCGGCCTGCGCACGACGTTCAACACCCGATCGGGTGCTGACGCGGCCAACCCGCCGCTGCAGGACCTCATCGACCGCATGCTGTTCGCGGAGGCCATCGAAACGCAGAAGTGTTTCGACGAGGGTGTGTTGACCTCGACCGCCGATGCCAACATCGGCTCGATCTTCGGCATCGGCTTCCCGCCGTGGACCGGCGGTGTGCACCAGTACATCGTTGGGTACGAGGGCCCCGCAGGTAAGGGCAAGGCTGGATTCGTTGCTCGTGCAAAGGAATTGGCCGCCAAGTACGGCGACCGATTCACCCCGCCTGCGTCGCTGCTGGACGCGTAGGTACCGCTCAACGGCACTACAGCCGCTCACCCTCCGGGGTGGGCGGCTGTAGTCGTTTTACGGCTCGTCGTGACGGTGCGGACGGAGCCCGCCCGATGCGTGTCCCCGAAGATTCAGCAGATTTAGAGTCGGTTACCAGAAGTGGCCGATCCAGAGGAGTGGTCCACGCCACAACGATGGTGGCTGCCGTGGTGGCCCACAAAAAATCACCCAGATCTCGCGGGTTCTCTGCTGGCACTACAGACATAGTTATTGATACTTCGCGTAACCAGATATGAATGGCCAGGTCATACGGTATTTCTATGTAGTAGTTGTATTTGCGGGAATTGGGTTACCGTAAGTCTTACGGGAAGTTGCTGTCATATGGCGTAACGCGGCGTTACCCACAGTTCACTAGCTATTTCTTTGATGGAACGTACCTTTGCGAGATATTTATTCGCTACGCTGCTCGCAATGATTAATGTCTTTGCCGTCCGCACTGTCGCAGGCAAATCGAGCATGGTCACGCTCGTAGTCCAGATCGCTGAACAGGAATAGGGACGATGGTTGCACTCGGAACGATCCACGATTGGCGCCCCAAGCCGGGAACCGTCATTTCCTGGAGTGCTTCGCCAGGCGCCCGTCAGGTCGCCGCCCAGGCTCCTGCCAGCATGGTGCCGCCCAGCTATCAGCAGGCCCAGCATGTGCGTTCGTACCGGGATCTGGCCCGTCAGGACCGCGAGATGGCCCGTTTGGGAATCGGTTCCTGGGATGTCCCAGGTGTCTGCGATATCGATGCGATGACCGCGGCGATCAACGCACATCTGCGACGGCACGACACCTACCACTCGTGGTTCGAGTTCGACAGGGCCGACAACATCGTCCGGCATGTGATCGAGGATCCGCAGACCATCGACTTCGTGCCGCAGGATCACGGGCTGCAGGGGCCCGACGAGATCCGCGCGCACCTGCTGCGTACCTCGGGTACTCCGCTCTCGTGGGACTGCTTCACGTTCGGGGTGATTCAACGTGCGGATCACTTCACGGTGTACCTGAGCGTTGATCATCTACACACCGACGGCATGTCGACCGGCATCCTGTACGTCGAGATCCAGTTGATGTACGCCAGCCTGGTGCACGGGGCGGCACTGGAACTCCCGGCTCCCGCGGGATATCTGGATTTCTCCGCCCGTGAGCGCGCGCACAACCAGTCCATGAGCCTGGACTCCTTCGAGGTGCAGACCTGGCTCCGGTACGCGCGGGACAACGGGGGTACGCTGCCCGACTTCGTCCTGCCGCTCGGCGACCGATCTGTGCCGAACGTCGGCGGCATGGTCGCGGCCCAGCTGCTCGATGCCGAGCAGACGGTGGCATTCGAAAAGGCTTGCGAACAGGCGGGTGTGCGGTTCAGCGGTGGTGTGTTCGCCTGCACCGCACTGATCGACCGCGAGCTCAACGGCGCCGACGTCTTCTACGGCATCACCCCGTACGACACCCGCAGCACCGCCGAGGAGCAGATGTCGGTGGGGTGGTACGCGAGCTTCATTCCCTTCGTGGTGGATATGTCGGAGGACTCCTTCGCGCGGGTCGCGCGATCGGCGCAGAAGTCGTTCGACGAATGCCAGCCGCTGGCCAAGGTTCCGTTTGAGCGCGCGCTGGAGCTCGCCGGTCCTGAGTCGGGGTTGGCCGCCCCCGAATACGTGGTTCCGATGGTGTCTTTCCTGGATGCGCGCAAGATCCCGGTCAGTGCCGAATGGGACCGCATCAATGGCGGAATCTACGGGGACAGCCGTTCTTCCGATCAGGTGTGTATGTGGGTCAACAGGTTTGAGAATGAAACCAACCTGACCATCTCGTTCCCCGACAACGCTGTCGCCCGTGAATCTGTGTCGCGCTATTTCGATGTGGCTCGCAGGGTGTATCAGCGTGTCGCGCAGTCACAGTTCGTTTCCTGATTCCGCGGCATTGCGGCCGCATTTGAGCAGCAGTGAAAGGTTGGCACCGTCATGAGCACAAGCCTTGATGTCGCGGTGAATGGAACCAGCTCACCGGATTTCGACAATGTTCGGCGCGCGTTTGCACTGAATTTCCTGGAGAACGACGAGCTGGGCGCGGCGGTCGCGATCTGGGTCGACGGTGAGCTCGTCGTCAATCTGTGGGCCGGATGGGCCGACGAGGCCCGCACCCGTCCCTGGACCGAGGACACCTTGGCGCCGGTGTATTCGGGCACCAAGGGATTGATGAGCACCTGCGTTCACATGCTGATCGAGCGCGGTGTGCTGGACCTGCATGCGCCGGTCGCGCGGTACTGGCCCGAATTCGGCCAGGCCGGTAAGGAATCCATCACGCTGGCCATGGTGCTCGGGCACCGGTCGGGTGTGATCGGGCCGCGTACCAGGTTGACGCCGGAGCAGGCCGCCAACTGGGACGAAGTGTGCGAGCACATCGCCAGAGCGACACCGTGGTGGGAGCCCGGCACCGCGCAGGGTTACCACATGGCGACGTTCGGGTTCATCCTGGGCGAGGTCGTCCGCCGGACCACGGGTAAGACGCTCGGGCAGTTCCTGCGCACCGAGATTGCCGAGCCGTACGGGCTCGACGTACATGTCGGGCTGCCGCACAGCGAGCACCACCGGTGCGCGGAGCTGGTCAACAAGCCGTTCCTGCGCGATGTGTTCCGCGGCGCGCCTGGGGAGTTCGAGTGCATGAGCGACCACCCACTGGCGGGCCCGCTCATCTCGGGCGACTTCATCCCCGATGACGAGATAGCGCGCAAGGACATCGCGATGTGGCGGGCGCTGGAGTTCCCCGGGACCAACGCCCACGTTTCGGCGCTGGGCATGGCGACCTTCTACAACGCGATGGCGCTTGGCAAGTTGCTCAGCCACGATCACATGGATGTGGTGCGGGTGTCGCAGGGCGGGTTCGATCCCGACGTCGTGCTGGGGCCCCGGGTCGCCAACCATGGATGGGGCCTGGGCTACATGCTCAATCAGCGCTGCTATGCCGGTCCTAACCAGAAGACCTTCGGGCACGGCGGATCCGGTGGCTCGTACGCCTTTGTCGACCTCGAGCACCGCATCGGTTACTCGTATGTGATGAACCAGTTCGATGTGACCAAAGCAGATGCCGACCCTCGTAGTGTGCGGCTGATCAACGAGCTCTACACCACCCTGGGGGTGTCGCCGGCGGGAGAGTCGCTGTGACGGCCACGATCCCGGGCATCGACGCGCCGCCGCGCGGCACAACCCTGTCGATCTCTCATCTGGACTTCGTCGATCAGGCGTCCTTCCTGGGGCTGCGGGCCACCGAGCTGTCCACACTGAGTCAGATGGTCTGGATCTACGAGCGCGATATCGACACCGACCGCCTGCGCAGATTTCATGCCAACCTGGGCCGGGGGCTGCTCGGGCGGCGAATCGAGCGTTCCCGCTTGCCTTTTGGTCGCCATCGCTGGGTACTTGATGCGGCGTGCCACCCCATTGATGTCGAACTCGCACCGTTGCCACGCAACGAACTGCAGGATTGGGTGCACCGGCACGCCCAGCTGCCGATCGATCCCGAGCACGGCCCGGCCTGGCGGCTCGGTGTCAGCCGATTCACCGATGGTGCGACCGCGGTGAGTCTGGTGATCTCGCACAGCATCGCCGACGGTGTGGGCATGTGCCGGGCCATCGCCGATGCCACCAATGATGCGGACCTCCCACTGGGTTACGCGGCACCGCAGTCGCGCAAGCGCGTGCGCAGCGTGCGGGAGGACCTGCGGCGCACCCGGCATGACCTGCCGGATACCGCGCGGGCCTTTCGAAAAGCCACCAAGATGCTGAGCTCGCGGCGCCAGGACATCAAGCACGCGGGCCGGCCCGCTACCGAGGAGCACATCGAGCAGATTCCAGCGGCGACCGTGTATCTGGACGAAAGCCACTGGGACACACACGCACGTGAGCGTGGCGGTACCAGCAACTCGCTGGTGGGCGCGTTTGCCGCGCAACTTGCCACCAAGGTGGGCAGGCTCGGTCCGGACGGCCGGGTCACGTTGTCCATGCCGGTCAACGAGCGCACCGAGGGCGATCACCGTGCCAACGCCATGACATCGGTGATGTTCGCGATCGATCCGGCGGAACTGACCACCGACCTGCGCGGAATCCGCAGAGCCACCAAGGAGGTGCTCTCCGGCCTGCAGGACACCCCCGACGAAAAGTGGGCACTGCTCCCGCTGACGCCATTCATCCCGAAGGCGGCCGCACGCCGGCTCGCCGATGTGGCGCTGGAGTACAACGATTATCCCGTCGGATGCTCGAATGTGGGGCCGCTGGATCCCGATGTGAATCGTCCCGACGGGACCCATGCCGACTACGTGTTCTGCAAACTGGCCGAGCAACGGGTGCGGCCCGACAAGGTGCTGAGCACCTACGGACAGCTCTTCCTCGCGTCCGGGAGGGTCAACGAGAAGATCTTCCTGGCCGTTGTCGGCTACCAACCCGGTGTGATCGAATCACGCGCTGACCTGACCAATCTGCTGACCGAGACGCTTGAGGACTTCGGTATGCGCGGTGTGATCGAGTAGTCGTGGCGGACAACACAGGTGGCATCTACGGACTGATCGCTCGGATCGTCCGGAAGGCTCCTGTCGCCGTCATCGGGGTATGGATCGCACTGGCCGCGGTCTTGGCGCTGACCGCGCCCTCTCTGCAGAAGGCCATCGAGGAGCACCCCGTCGATCTGCTGCCCAAGGACGCTCCCGTCATGGAGACCACGCGGCAGATGGTCGAATCGTTCCAAGAGTCGGGTGCACAGAACATTCTGTTGATCGTCCTCACCAACGAGAACGGGCTGACCCCCGCCGACGAGCAGACCTATCGAGTCCTCGCGGCCCGAATGCGTGAGGACACCCGCGACGTCAGCATGGTGCAGGACTTCATCACCAAACCGATGCTGCGCGAGATGATGTCGAGCACCGATGGCAAGGCGTGGTACCTGCCGGTGGGGTTGCAGGGCGAGCTTGCCACCCCCGAATCCGGCAAGGCCTACGTGGGCGCCCTGAAGATCATCAAAGAGGCGACCGCAGGCACCACCCTGAATGCCTTCACGACGGGGCCCACTGCGACCGTCGGCGATCTGACAGTGGTCGGAGAGCGTGACCTGCACAAGGTCGAAATCACCACGGCGGCTTTGGTTCTTCTCATCTTGCTGATCGTCTACCGCAATCCGGTGACGATGATGCTGCCGCTGATCGTGGTGGGTGTCTCGCTCGGCATCGCCCAGGCCGCCGTTGGTGGGCTGGCGCAGATGGGGCTGAGTATCTCGAATCAGACGCTGACCTTTATGACCGCGATGATGATGGGCGCGGGTGTCGACTACGCGGTCTTTCTCATCAGCCGATATCACGAATACGTCAAACAGGGCATGGATTCTGACAGCGCGGTGGCCGCCGCGCTGGAATCCATAGGCAAGGTCGTCGCGGCCTCGGCGGCGACGGTGGCGGTGACCTTCCTGGGCATGGGCTTCACCAAGCTGGGGATTCTGTCCACCATCGGGCCGGCGCTGAGCGTGTCCATCCTGATCGCGTTCGTGGCGTCAGTGACCTTCCTGCCCGCGGTGCTGGTCCTGGTGGGACGCCGAGGCTGGGTTAAGCCGAGAAAGGCCTATGCCAACAAGATTTGGCACCGTTCGGGCATCAACATCGTCAAACGTCCGGGCGCACACCTGGCCGTGAGCCTGGTCATCCTGATCATCCTCGCTACGTGCGGGGCAATGGTGAAGTTCGGCTACGACGACCGCAAGAACCTGCCGTCCTGGGCCGACAGTAACCTGGGCTATGCCGCGATCGAGAAGCATTTCCCGGTGAATTCGACTTTGCCGCAATATCTTTACATCAAGTCTCCGCACGATCTGCGCACTCCGCGCGGGCTGGCCGACCTGGAGCAGATGGCCGCGCGGGTGAGTCAGGTCCCCGGTGTGGACAAGGTGCGCGGCATCACCCGTCCCACGGGTGAGCCGCTGGAGGAAGCCAAGCTGTCCTACCAGGCTGGTGAGGTCGGCGGGAAGCTGGGCGATGCGTCGAATCTGATCGATGCGCGTACCAGGGATTTGGACAAGCTCGCCGCGGGCGGACATACGTTGGCGGACAAGCTCGGTGAGGTCCGCAACTCGGTGAAGAACTCACTGGGGACGGCGCGCGCACTGGTCGAGGTGCTGGCGCAGTTGCGCGGCAGCGGTAGGACGGGCACCCTCGCCGATCTGGACTCGGTGGACAAGCTGGTCACCAGCATGCATTCCCTGGGCGAGGCCATCGAGGCCAACGCCGAGGGCGCCAGCGAGGTGTATGGCTGGATCGAGCCCGTCGCCCGTGTGCTGGTCGGCAACCCGGCCTGTGAGATGGACCCCGCGTGCCGCTCCTCGCGAGACGAGATGAACAAGTTCCTGGAGACCAAACAGGATGGCACCAGGGACAGGATCGTCGAGCTCGGCCGTGAACTGAAGGCCGTCGACAATGACAAACAGATCAGTTCGACCATCGCCCGGCTGCGCACCGCGCTCAACGCCATTGATACGAATCTGCGCCGGTTGGGTCTGTCCGACTCTTACGGCATCCAGCAGAAGTTCGCCGAGGTCCTGACCGGGGTCAATTCGCTGGCCGATGGCAGCGCGCAGCTGGCCGAGGGTGTGCAGATGCTGGTGGACCAGACCAAGCAGATGGGCGGCCAGTTGGGCGATGCCTCAACGCTCCTGGTCGCCGCCAAGCGCGATGCGGCACCCGGATCGATGTCCGGCTTCTACATCCCTCAGCAGGTACTTACGCAAGACTCCTTCAAGACCGCTGCGGCGGCGTTTGTCTCGGCCGACGGCCATGCGGTGCGTTATCTGGTCCAGAGCAACCTGAATCCGTTCAGTCCCGAGGCAATGGATCAGGTCCGCGCCATCCAGGATGCGGCGCACAGCGCACAACCCAACACCACGCTGTCCGACGCGTCCATCTCGATGGCCGGATTGTCGGCGATGTACAACGACATCCGTAACTACTACAACCACGACCTGCGATTCATCATCGTGCTGACGGTGATCGTGGTGCTGCTCATCCTCGTCGCACTGCTGCGGGCCATTGTCGCTCCGCTGTATCTCATTGGTTCGGTGATCATTTCGTACGCATCGGCAGTGGGTATCGGGGTGATTGCGTTCCAGTTCATCGGTGGACAACCGTTGAGTTGGAGTGTGCCGGGCATGGCGTTCATCGTGCTGGTCGCGGTGGGCGCGGACTACAACCTGTTGTTCATCTCGCGCATCCGTGACGAATCGCCCGACGGTATCCGTTCTGGGGTCATCAAAACGGTCAAGTCGACCGGCGGTGTGATCACCTCTGCCGGAGTAATTTTCGCCGCGTCGATGTTCGGCCTGCTGATCGGAAACCTGCAGTCGATGGTGGAAGCGGGCTTCATCATCGGCATGGGCCTGCTCCTGGACACCTTCCTGGTGCGCACCATCACCATTCCTGCTCTGGTCGTGCTGTGTGGGCAGGCCAACTGGTGGCCCTCTGCGATCGTGGAACCTTGGTTCCAGAAGCATTTTTCGCGCTCGAAGGTTGACGATCAGGATGCGGCAACGCCGGAGTTGGAGGAGCCTGAGTGTCCTAGCGGCGATCCGATACCCGAGGAGCCGCTGATTTCCGTTTCCCGCGAAGCCGAGCTCGCAGGCCGTCGATGACTATCGCGAGTCCGTCCTCGAAGTCGGCATCGAAGTCGGGCTCATAAAGCTCCGAGAAGACCTCCGAGATCGCCGGATACTTCTGCAGATCGAGCTTGGCGATCAGATTTTCTTCGGTGTACGGATTGGGCCCCGGATATTCCGAGCCATCGCGGGCCTGTTGTTCGATGGTGAAACCGATTGTGTAGTGGTGGATCACGGGGGATAGCCGGGCCGCTTCGCGAACGGTGAACCCGGCCGACGTCATGGCATCGAGCATCGGCTCCAGCATGTCGGCGGCGTTGGTCACAAAGGTGCCTGCCAGGATCCGGGCGCCTTGGTGGTAGCGCAGCATCGCCTGCCGTAGTGCACGAGCGCCGTTGGCCAGGAAGATATCCCATGGCGCCGAGGTGTCGTCGAAGGCATCATGGGCATCGCTCATGATGGCCTCACCCATGAGGTCGATGAGTTCGCGCCGGTTCTTCACATGCCAGTACAGCGCCGGTGCCTGCACGCCGAGGGATGCCGCTAATGCCCGCATGGTGAGGCCGTCGCTGCCCTTTTCGTCGAGGAGGGCAAGCCCGGCACGCGCGATCGTCTCCCGATTCAAAATCACGTTGACACCTTAACATTGTTAAAGTAATTATGGAGTCAATACCAATAACGACGTTAAGGAGAACCATGACCGAGCATGCAGTGGTCATCGCAGGTGGAGGCCCAACCGGGCTGATGCTGGCCGGTGAGCTGGCTCTCGCCGGTATTGACGTTGCGGTGTTGGAACGCCGGGGCAGCCACGAAGAGGTGGGATCACGTGCGGCGGGCGTGCATTCGCGCACCATTGAGGTGTTCGATCAGCGTGGGATCGCCGAGAGATTCCTCTCTCAGGGGATGACCGGCCAGGTCACCCATTTCTCGGGGATCTTCATGAGCATCGAGGATTTCCCCACTCGTCACCCCTACGCCCTGGGCCTGCTTCAGCACTACACGGAGAAGACCTTGGCGGCCTGGATCACCGAACTCGGCGTGCCGATCTACTACAACGCCGAGGTCGTCGGGTTTACCCAGGACGACTCCGGTGTCGATGTGGAGCTTGCCGACGGGAGTGCGCTGCGTGGGCTGTACCTGATCGGATGCGACGGCGGACGCAGCACCATCCGTAAGGCGGCGGGGATCGGGTTTCCCGGACATGATCCGTCGTGTTCGGCGATGCTGGTGGACGCCGAGATCACCGAGCAACCGCTCGAGTTCGGTCTGCTGCGCAAGCCGGGACAATCGTTCCTCGGCATCCTGCCCTTCGAAGAGGGGTGGTGCCGGTTGGTGTTCAGCACCGATCTTGACCGACTGGGTGTCGAGCCGACATTGGAAGAGGCGAAGGAAGCGCTCATCGCCATCGCCGGAACGGATTTCGGGCTGCACAGTCCACGCTGGATGTCGCGGTTCTCCGATATGACTCGCCAGGCCGACCGCTACCGCGACCGTCGCCTGTTCCTTGCCGGAGATTCCGCGCATATTCACTTCCCGTTCGGCGGACAGGGGCTGAACACCGGTGTTCAGGATGCGGTGAACCTGGGATGGAAGCTGGCGGCGGTGATCAAGGGAGAAGCCCCGGACTCGCTGTTGGACACCTACCACTGCGAGCGTCATCCGGTGGCCGAAAGGGTGCTGCACAACACCATGGCCCAAACACCGTTGTCCGACGCCGGGTCGCGGATGGATGCACTGCGTGACATCGTGGCCGACCTGCTGGCGATGGATGAGCCACGCAAGCGCATCGCCGGCATGATGAGCGGCCTGGACATCCACTACGAGCTGGGCGGGGGGCATCCGCTGCTGGGGCGCCGCATGCCGGACCTGGACGTGGTCACCCCGGATGGGCATACCCGCGTCTACCCCTACCTGCACGCCGCCCGTGCTGTGGTGTTCAACTTTGGCGAGCCACAGAGTCTGAACGTCGACGGATGGGCCGACCGGGTTCAGCTGGTTGACGCGAAATACTCAGGTGCATGGGATCTTCCGGTGCTCGGTGAGGTCTCGGCGCCGGATGCGGTGCTGGTGCGACCCGACGGGTACGTCGCCTGGGTGGGGGAGGGGTCCGATGCGGGCCTCGGCGAAGCGCTCACCCGCTGGGTGGGATCTCCCGCCCCGGCGTAGTGTGGCGCGGGTGGCCGAGACACTGGAGTTCGGAGTCTTCATCCCGCAGGGCTGGCGCCTGGATCTGGTAGGCGTCGCGCCCGATTGTCAATGGGACGTCATGCGTGATCTGGTCCGCTATGCGGAGGACGGGCCGTGGGACTCGGTGTGGGTCTACGACCACTTCCATACCGTGCCGGTACCCACCGACGAGGCGACCCATGAGGCGTGGACGCTGATGTCCGCCTTCGCGGCAGTGACCTCGCGAATCAAGCTCGGGCAGATGTGTACGGCGATGGGATACCGAAACCCGGTGTATCTGGCGAAGATCGCCGCGACAGTGGACATTATCTCGGGCGGACGCACCCAGATGGGCATCGGCGGCGGCTGGTACGAACACGAGTGGCGCGCCTACGGCTACGGCTTTCCGGACGCCGCCGAGCGCCTCGGCCGATTGCGCGAAGGGGTGCGCATCATGCGTGACGCCTGGCGGGATGGGCGTGTCAGCCTGGACGGCACCTATTACCAGGTCGACGACGCCATCGTGGCGCCCAAGCCACTGCAGCCCAAGGGCATTCCGCTATGGATCGCCGGTGGCGGCGAGAAGGTGACATTGCGGATCGCGGCACGTTATGCCCAGTACACCAACTTCGGGCAGACTCCCGAGGAATTCGAACACAAATCGAAAATTCTTGCGGCGCACTGTAAGGACATCGGCACCGACTTCGATGCGATTGTTCGAAGCGCCAACATCAACGTCGTGATCGGTGCCGACGATGCCGAGGTGGCGGACCGGCTGGCGGCCATCAAGGCGCGGCTGGTTCCGGTTGTCGGCGAGGACATCGCCGATGTCACGGTCGGCAATCTGACCGCGACCGCCGGAACTCCCGAGCAGATCGCAGAGCGTCTGGCTCAGTTCCGCAGACTGGGTCTGGGCTATGCGATATGCAATTTTCCGGAAGCGGCGTACGACCGTTCCGGGATAGATCTGTTTGTGCGCGAAATAGTCGCCGCCCGTGTGTAATTGATTTAATTAGACGCTCTGTCTATTACGGATTCATCGCCGGAGAATCTCGCTTGAACGAATGCTCTGGTGATTCGAATTAATCCGATAGTACTTTGCGCGTGAATCGTTTTACGCCTGCTATCGGACAGGGTGTTCACGCTCATGAGAGTTCTACGGTTCTTGGTTGTCGTGTCCGTCCTAGTGACCATCGGGATAACATTTCCATCTGTCTCGCAAGCAGATACGGCCATCGAAGCAGAATCGATGTCCTATACCAGCGGCGGCGGGGGAGCCTGGGCGGACGGTAGTGCGTCCGGTGGAACCCTCCTGGGCCTATACGGTCAGAATGCTATTGCCACAAACACGGTGTGGCTCCAAACTTCGTCGAGAATAGTTATTCGGGCGCGTGGGCAGCAATGTCTGGGCGCGCCGGCCATGCGCATCAGCGTCGACAATGCCGAGGTGGGCAATTTCACCGTATCGGCAAATGGCCTGACCGATTACACGGTGGATTTGTCCATCGCCGAAGGGTCGCATTCCATCACCATTACGAACAGCGCGGCGTACAGCACCTTCTTCTGCGGGCGAATGCTGGTGCTGGACAAGGTGACGGTGGTGTGGACCGCGCCCACCACCACGACGCCGACAACCACCACGGCGCCATCCTCGGACTGCGTTGTGAATGAGTACCAGGCCAGCTACTACAACAACACCGCGTTGAGCGGTGACCCGGTGGCGCGACAGTGCGAGACATCGGTGGGTGGATACTTCCGAAGTGCCGCACCGGTATCCGGTGTCAACACGTCGAACTGGGGTGCCCAATATGTCGGAACAATCCACTTTCCGGTCAGTGGCAACTACGTGTTCAGCGCGGACACCGGGAACATGGCGGTGCGGGTGTGGCTTGACGGACAACTGGTGATCGACAAGGGGACGGTGAGCTGGGGCCGAAATCTAGCTGCCAAGAACGTCACCGCGGGTGATCACGCGGTTCAGGTTGCCTTCTGGAAGTCGTCCGGCGATTCCTTCGAGTTCTTCTCCGTCTCGCAAATGGGGCCGGGCCCGGCCAGTACCAATGGCAACTACTTCTCGGCAGACTCCTTCTGGAACACACCGATCCCCGCCGACGCCCAGATCGACTCTCGCTCTGACGGTTGGGTGGCGATGCTGGGAAACCAGAATGGCATCTCGCTGAACAGCAGCACGTGGACGCAACCCATCTACGTCGCGCCAGCGGGCACCCCTACCCGCGCCATCCGGATCACCAACTCGAACAAGTACCTGACGGTTCCGTACCTGCCGTCCTATAGGGCGAGCCCTGACGGTGACAGCGCGCTGATCATCGTGGATCAGGCGAAGGGATGTGCCTATGAGCTGGAGATGTTCAACAATTCCTCCTCGGCGGTGGCCTCCGCCTCCTATCACGCCTACACGGGCACCGGCGGACACACATCGGGGCCGGCCCATGCGGGCGGCGAGCTGTCCTGGCTGGCCGGGCTCATCAGATCGTCCGAGGTGAACGCGGGCGGCATCAACCATGCGCTGCGCTATGCGCTGCCTATCGGCTCACCACGATTCGCCTATCCGGGCACCCGTTCCGACGGCACCACGCCCGGCGGCATTCCGCAGGGGACCAGGATGCGGCTCGACCCGTCTCTGAATCTGGACCAGTTCGCTCTGACCCCGTTTCAGCGGATGGTGGCCATCGCCTTGCAGAACTACGGCGGCTACAACGCCGATACCGCCGGGGTGCTCGCCGTCGCCACCGAGAACACCATGGCCTCAGCGCCTTTCAACCTGCCACTTTCGGGGTTGCCGCAGGCCCTCATCCAGCATCTGCAGTTCCTCAAACCCACTGTGGCGTCTACTGACATCCGGTTGGACGAGCAGGCCGACCAGACCTGTGCGCAACAGCAGTAGGGCCCATTGTTTACAACCCAACCGATACCGTAAGTTACGGGAATGCCTTCGCTTGACGCAGTCGATGAAGCCTTCCTGTCCAGTGCTCCCGTGCGAGCCAGTCACACCATCTCGGTGCCGGTGTCCGCCGACACCGTGTGGCGTGAGCTGACCAACGACACCACGTTGCGGTGGTTGGCGCCGGGTATCAGGGTTGTGTGGGGTAGCCCGCGCGCCGGGGTCGGAGCGGTGCGCAAGATCGGGCCGGCTGTGGGGCCCAAGGTGAACGAGCACTACTTCCTCTGGGAGGAAGGACGTCGGAAGGCGTTCTACGTGACGAGCATGCCGGTGCCCGCTCCCGGCTTGCGTGCCTTCGCCGAGGACTACGTGGTGACGCCGACGGATCGCGGTGCCGACTTCACCTGGGCATGGGCCATCGACGGCACGGGGCCGATTCGTAATGCCACCCCCGCGGTGAACGCCATCGTCGGATTCTCGATGAAGCGCACTCAGCGGTACTTCCACAAGATTGCCGCCGCCGGAAGGTAAGAGTTCGCCCGTACAGTGAATCCGTGCGTGCGTTCGTTCTGCTTACGGTGTTCCTGGTGGTGGCGGCGTGCGCGCCTGCCCGGAATGAGACGGATGCGGCAGCCCAGAATCCTTGCGATGTAGGCCAATACTGGACGCGGTACTACAACAACACCGATCATGCGGGCACCGCGGTGCTCGCTCGATGCGAGTACTCGGTCGGCGGGAACTTCGCGGGATCTCCAGCACCGGGCGTACAGGCCGACGGATTCTCGGCCGACGCCATCGGCTCGTTGCGATTCCCGGTGACGGGTCAGTATCGGATCGCCTCGATGAGCGGTGGTGTCGTCGCGCGTGTATGGCTGGATGGCGAGCTGATCTTCGATCATGCCGATACCCGTGACTGGGGGACCGATCTCGCCACACGCACCGTAGAGGCCGGTGTACATGCGGTCCGCGTCAGCTATGCCGGGGTCAGCGGGCCTGCGGTACAAGAGTTCTCGGTGTCTCAGGTCGCGCTTGGTCCGGCTTCGGGCAACGGCAACTACTTCGCGGCGAATTCCTTCCTGAATCAGCCCCTCCCGCTCAATCCGGCGGTCGACCCGCGTTCGCCGAATTGGGTTGCCGCGCTGATGCATCACCCGGATGTCAAGGCAATC
The DNA here is from genome assembly GCF_001440005.1 of Mycobacteroides sp. H001. Taxonomy (NCBI): domain Bacteria; kingdom Bacillati; phylum Actinomycetota; class Actinomycetes; order Mycobacteriales; family Mycobacteriaceae; genus Mycobacteroides; species Mycobacteroides sp. H001. The sequence continues at coordinate 11,240 of NZ_LJYH01000052.1, read as the reverse complement.
GACGTCAACGAGGACATCTGGACCACCGCCGTCTACCACGCGCCCGCGGGCACCCCGACCCGGACCGTCGCCGTCCGCAACAGCGGGAAGTCGATCGAGATCCCCTACCTGCCGCATTATCTGCCCACCCAGGACGCCGACGCCCATATCGCGATCATCGACGACACCACCGGGTGTGAGTATGAGTTCCAGTCCTTCAAGCCGGATGCGATGTCGGCCATTGCCCAGGCCACCTACCGGGTCAACACCGGATCGGGCGGACATGTCAGTGGGCCCGCGCATTCGGGCGGCGAGCTGTCCTACCTGGCCGGGCTGATCACGCCGGAGGATGTACAAGCCGGCGCGATTGATCACGCACTGAGATTCGCCATCCCGATCAACGCCCCCACCTACGTGTACCCGGGTACCCGGTCGGACGGCACGGTCCTCGATGGGGTGCCGGAGGGGATCAGAATTCAGCTTGATCCGGCCCTGGATTTGCGAACGCTGAAACTGAGCCCCTTCCAGCAGATGGTTGCGACGGCGCTGCAGAAGTACGGCGCGTTCGACGCCGATGTCGCCAAGACCTTCTCGCTGACGGCGCGCAGCGTGATCGACGGCACCCGGTACCCGATCCGGGTCGACGATCTGCCGCGCGAGTTGATCGGGCATCTTCGTTTTCTCACGCCGTCGATCAGCTCCACGGATATCCAGCTGGACACCGCTGCGGACCAGGGCTGCCGACAGCAGCGCTAGTCTGGTAACGCTGATACCCTCCTTTCGGTGTCGCGACGGTCTGTGGCTGCTTATGAGTGCTTTATGGCCACGAGAAAATTCGGGGCTCTGGATGGCCTGCGGGCGCTGAGCGTCCTGGCGGTGATCTGGCACCACACATCAGGGACGCCGGGCCCGAGGATCTCGCACAGCGGATTCATGGGCGTGGACTTCTTCTTCGCGATCAGTGGCTTTCTCATCACCACGCTGCTGATGCGTGAACGAGATCGCACGGCGGACATCTCGCTGCGAAACTTCTATGCGCGCAGGGCGTTACGAATCTTCCCGCTGTACTACGCGGTGCTGGCACTGTATGTCCTGCTGGTGTTCGCCACCGAACGCGATACGCCGAAGGGCGAGCAATTCTTCCGGAACCTGCCCGCGTTCCTGACCTACACCGTCAACTGGTTCGTCGACCTGTCCGCCGGTACCTCGGTGCCGTTCTATTTTTCGTGGTCGCTGTCCACCGAGGAACAGTTCTATGTGTTGTGGCCGCCCCTGTTGGCCGGCGCGCTGCTCCTGGCCAAGGGAAGAATCGGGCCCCCGCTTGCCGTGCTGTTCGTCCTGATCGCGGTATCGGTGGGCGCAGGCATGTTTCTGGACACCCGGGTGCTGCCCTGGCGCATTTTCGCGAGCCTGTCCTTGCCCATCCTGCTCGGTGCCGCCTCCGCGATCGTGGTGAACACGCGTCGCGGCTACGCGGGAGTCTCCGCGGTGCTGGGATGGTGGTGGTCGGCCCCGACCGTGTTCGCGGCGATGATCGGCGCGCTGTGGTTCGGTGCCCCGCGCTGGTCGATACAGGTCATCATGGTCACCGCGGTCACCGCCGTGACCATCCGCGAGGACACCCTCATGCACCCAGTGCTGACCTGGCGGCCGCTGGCATTCATCGGTGTCATCAGTTATGGGATCTACCTGATGCACATGTTGTGCGCCAACGTCGTTCGCCGCGTGGTGCACGAGGAGCAAGGGTTGGTGCTGTGCGCCGGGACAACGGTTCTCGTCGTCGTCGTTGCCTATGTCAGCTTCCGGTACTTCGAGACGCCTCTACTGCGCATCAAGCGCCGCTTCGAATCACCTGCGGAGCGATCCGGTGACGAACTGTCCCGGACCGCTAACCAATTGCCGGCCCGAGCAGGTCGTCGGCATCGGTGATCCGGTAGCCGTAGCCCTGCTCGGCAAGGAATCGCTGCCGGTGGGCGGCGTATTCGGCATCGAGGGTGTCGCGCGACACCACCGAATAGAAATAGGCCTGCCCGCCGTCTGCCTTCGGCCGCAGCAGCCGCCCAAGTCGCTGCGCTTCCTCTTGGCGTGAGCCGAACGTACCCGAAACCTGAACCGCTACAGCTGCTTCCGGAAGGTCGATGGAGAAGTTGGCTACCTTGGAGACCACCAGGGTGGCGATCTCCCCGCGACGGAAAGCGTCGAAGAGCGCTTCGCGTTCGGCGTTCTTGGTGGAGCCCTGGATCACCGGGGCGCCGAGCTCGGTGCCCAGCTCGTCGAGCTGATCGAGGTAGGCGCCGATCACCAGCGAGGGAACTCCCGGATGGCGGGCGAGGATCGACTTCACCACGTTGATCTTCGTGTGGGCTGTCGAGCACAGTTTGTATCGCTCGTCGGCCTCGGCCGTCGCGTAGATCATCCGTTCGTTATCGGTAAGGGTGACCCGCACCTCGATGCACTCAGCGGGGGCGATCCAGCCTTGTGCCTCAATGTCTTTCCACGGTGCGTCATAACGCTTGGGCCCGATGAGGCTGAACACGTCGCCCTCGCGGCCGTCCTCCCGGATGAGGGTGGCGGTCAGTCCGAGGCGGCGGCGCGACTGCAGGTCGGCCGTCATCCGGAACACCGGAGCGGGCAGCAGATGCACCTCGTCGTACACGATCAAGCCCCAGTCCCGGCTGTCGAACAGCTCCAGGTGGCGGTATTCGCCCTTGGTGCGCCGGGTGATCACCTGGTAGGTCGCGATGGTGACCGGCCGGATCTCCTTGCGTTCACCGGAGTATTCGCCGATCTCCTCTTCGGTCAACGAGGTCCGCGCGATCAGCTCCCGCTTCCACTGCCGACCGGCGACGGTGTTGGTCACCAGGATCAGGGTGGTCGCCTGGGCCTTGGCCATGGCGGCGGCACCCACCAGCGTCTTACCGGCACCACAGGGCAGTACCACCACGCCGGAACCGCCCGCCCAGAACGAGTCGGCTGCCATCTGCTGATAGTCCCGAAGCTCCCAACCATCCTGAGCCAGGCTGATCGGGTGCGCTTCACCGTCCACGTATCCCGCGAGATCCTCTGCCGGCCAGCCGATCTTAAGCAGCAGCTGCTTGACGCGGCCACGCTCGCTGGGGTGCACCTGCACGGTGTCGTCATCAATGCGGGCGCCGAACATGGGGGCGAGCTTCTTATGCCGCAACACCTCTTCGAGGACGGCGCGATCCAGGCTCACCAACGTCAGACCATGGGCCGGATGTTTGACGAGCTGCAGGCGCCCGTAGCGGGCCATCGTGTCGACGATGTCCACCAACAGCGGTTGCGGTACCGCGTACCGGGAGAAGGTGACCAGGGCGTCGACAACCTGCTCGGCGTCATGCCCGGCGGCGCGGGCGTTCCACAGCGCCAGCGGGGTGATGCGGTAGGTGTGCACGTGCTCGGGTGCACGCTCGAGCTCGGCGAAAGGGGCAATCGCCTGGCGTGCCGCGTCTGCCTGGTCGTGATCGACCTCCAGCAGCACGGTCTTATCGGATTGGACGATCAGCGGTCCATCGGTCATTCGGTCCAGGATAGTGATGCCCGGAGACATTGGCGGGTGCTGTATGCCCTGCTAGATTGCTGCGGTGACGACACCACAAGACCGCAGCACCCTGGCCGAGATTTGGCAGCGCCGGTTCGCGTTCTACGACCAGTACGCTGCGGCACCGACGAAGGAAGAGGCCAATGCCATCTTCCGGGCCGGGTCGTTCTGGACACGTATCCGCTTGACCAGTAATTTTCTGGCCTTTTTCTTTGGCCCGATCTACTTCTTCGTCAAGGGGATGTGGCGCAAGGGCCTCGTGCTGCTGGGGATCACCGTGAGTGTCAGCATCGCGCTGGGGGTCCTGGGAGCCTCCGACAGTGTGACGCGCGCGTTCTCCTTTGGCTTTGCTGCGCTGTTCATGGGAATCGCCAACCAGGCCTACTACCTGCATGGGGTGCGCAAGAGTGAGTCCTGGAATCCTTTCGAGGGTGTCCGCTGAGGGGTTAACCAGCCGTCGCGGTCAGGACGGTGGGGAAACCGCGGTGATGCGGTGGATCGCGAAGTCGCGGATTCGCCCGGCGGCGGTATCGAAGGCCGACAGCTGCCCACCGCGCACGCTGATCGGATTGACCACGCGCGAGGATGCCACCCCGGCCGGGTCCACGTATCCGATCAACACGCTGGTTTGAGCCTTGGCGGACTGCTGCAGCAAGGCCACCGCATGCGACGGCTCGATGCGAACGCCGTCGTGATCGCCCGCCGCCCGTAATGCCTTGACCACCGCGGCGGCCGCGGGCTCGCTGAGCACGGGTGGCGTCCAACCCATCCGGTGCGGCTGCGGTGTCACCCGCGCGCGGTGCGCCCGCAGCGCCACGATCGTTCCGGTGGCATCCTCGGCGGCGGGGGCGAAGCCCGCCGAGCGCAACCCGGCCACCAACTCGGCCAGGGGAGCCAAGGACACCGCGACCGTCGGGGCCAGCAGCCGCAGCCCCAGATCCTCGGCCACGGCCGATGCCATCACTTGCGTCAGCAGGGCCACGTCATCGCAGCGCAGGAACGAGCTGGCCACCCCGGCCCGAAGCTGCCCATGCCTTCGCGCGACATCGTCGATGAGATACGTCAGCGATTGGGGGACAGGGGTTTTGGAGCGTGAACCGAAGAAACTGTGCAGGGACGTCGCGGTCCGCCCCGAATCCAGCGCGCGGCGGATGCTTGCCTCGCTGACCCGAAAGACGCTGGCTGCCCCCGCCGATTCGAGGTCCGCCACCGCCGTCAGCTCCAGTTCCACCTCGCGCGTCAGCGGTCCGGGGGCGACGACCGTGAGATCGGCCTGCACCAGGAAGTGATCTATGGGGCTGGGCAGTGCCTTGTCCATCGCGGCCAGCGTCGCGCCCTCATCGCCGGCACTGTCCAAGAAGGTGCGCACGTGCGTCGTCAAAGCGCCGCGCCCGATCACTCCCATTGTCGTCGCCTCGAACAACAGGGCCGTTACCGGTTCCACGCCCAGCCGGCCGCCCCAACGCGGTCGGCGCCACCGCATCACCCGCGAGGTTTCCTCGGCCCGCAATCCTTGCCCGGGCTCCAGCTCGCCGAGGATCTGCAGCAGTAGCTTGCGATCATGTGGCGCTGCGGTCGAGCGCAGCGAATCAGAAAGCGCCGCAATGGGTTTGTCCTCGCTGGTGCGCTTACCTATCAGATCCGGCCGCGCCGCCAGCATCAGCCAGGCCGACATCAGCCGTAACCAGCGGGTTGCGGTGGGCAGCTCGGCGAAACGGTCGGCCTGTACGGTCGGCGCCCAATGCCAGCCCTCGGCATCGGTCTCGATATCGGGGTCACCGACCGCGATCAGCTCCGCTGCCGCCAGCACCTCCAGCAGTAGTCCCATCCGGCTGTCGTCGATCCCCGTCGTCTTCGCGAGCCGTTTGACCTCGCGCACCCCCAAACCGCCGCTGCGCAGCTGCGGCGCCGGGTTGACCCCGAGCTCGTCGAGCAGCAGGCCGACCTCGCGCAGGAGATCGAGGGCAGCACCGGCGGCAGCGGCGTCGGCTTCGGCCTGTGTGGCCGTCGTGATTTCCACGATGGGGGGCTGCAGCCGGTCTGGCTCCTCACCACGGAGCAGCTGTGCCACGAATCTCGGCAACAGCACCGTCTCGCCGTCGATGCGCTGCAGCAGCCCGGCGGCCAGTAGCCGCTGCACAGGGCGATCCGGTGGGGCGTCGGGCGCAGCATCCCGGGTGCGGCCGATCGGGGATCCCGCGATGAGCGCCCGCAGCAGCTCCATCCCGCGTTCATCGGTCGCTTCTAGGGCGGCACGGGCAGCGTCGTAGGAGGCCGGGGTCTGCTCGCTGATCACCTGACCAACCACCCAGGGCAGGCCCAACCGCGTTTCTCCCGCCAGGTGCAGTTCGTGATCCCCCCACACCAGCGCCAGCTCGCGCAGCCGATCTAGGGTGGCGCGCACCTGCAGTTCAGTAGCCCGACCGTCGACCTGGGTGAGCACCTCCGAGAGTGGAACACCAGTGATGTCCGCACGTGCCACCAGCAGCGCGTCCAGCACCGCCAGGGTCAAAAAGTCCAGGCTGTCGGTCGCCGCGCGCACCGATTGGCGTGAAAGCGCCCGGCCCGCCAGCGCCGCCAGCGAACCCGGAGGTGGCGAGGCCAAATCGGGTCGCAACTGGACCAGCCGCACCAACTGTTCGTCTGGCAGCTGGCGCAACCAGGTAGCCAACGCCGCATCCTCACTCATCGGTCACCAGCGTAGAGGCGGGTTGGGTTCGCCGTCGGCCCCCCGGCCTGCCACAATGGCTTCGTGGCTGACAAAGAGCAATACGTCGACAACGGCTGGCCCGCACACGTGGACGGTGAGCACGCGGTCTCCGAACTCGCGGCCGACCGCACCGGAGCGCTGTCACCCTTCGGCGACATCGAGTTCCCGGTGGAGTCCGTGCCCTACGTGCACCCCGTCACCGTCATCAACAAGTAACGGTGTCCGACGGTCTTCGCGACAGCGAGGGGTCCCCACCTGACCGTCTCTCCCACATCGACGAGCACGGGTCCGCGCACATGGTCGACGTGTCGGCCAAGCAGGCCACCGCACGCGAGGCGGTCGCGGCCGGATGCTTCGTCACCACCCCGGACGTCCTGAAGTTATTGGCTGATGGCGCGCTCCCGAAGGGCGACGCCATCGCCACCGCTCGTCTGGCCGCCATCATGGCCGCCAAGCGCACCAGCGAGCTCATCCCGCTGTGCCATCAGATACCGCTCACGGGCATCGACGTCGACTTCCAGATCGACATCATCAACGGATCCATTCAGATCACCGCCACCGCGCGCACCCAGGACCGGACCGGGGTCGAGATGGAAGCGCTGACCGCGGTGACGGTCGCCGGACTGACCCTGCACGACATGGTCAAGGCGGTCGACCCGGCATCGCGCATCGACGATGTCCGCGTACTGCGCAAAGAAGGCGGCAAGACCGGAACATGGACCCGACCCTGAGATCTGCGCGGGTTATCGTGGCCTCGACCCGGGCAGCCACCGGCCAATACCCCGACAAGACGGGGCCGGTCATCGTCGAATGGCTTGGTGCGCAAGACTTTCGTGTTGACAAGCCGATCGTCGTGCCGGACGGCGACGCGGTGGGGGACGCCATTCGTTCGGCGTTGGCCGATCGGGTTTCACTGGTCATCACCACCGGTGGTACCGGGCTGTCGCCCACGGACGTCACTCCCGAACAGACCGCCGCGCTGCTGGACCATCAGATACCCGGCCTGGCCGACGCAATCAGACGCTCGGGACTGCCGGCCGTACCCACCAGCATCCTTTCCCGCGGCGTGTGTGGAGTCGCCGGTCGCACTTTGGTGGTCAACCTGCCCGGTTCCACCGGCGGGGTGCGAGACGGGCTTGCGGTGCTCGAGGGCGTGCTGGGCCATGCACTCGACCAGATAGCCGGGGGTGATCACGTATGAGCGCTAGCGTCACTCGAGCGTTATTGACCGGGGAACGCATCTCACTGATCGAGCACGAGCAACTCGTCGATCACGAATCAGCAGGGGCTACGGTCGGATTCGTAGGGAACGTGCGTGACCACGACGCGGGTAAGACCGTGCTGCGGCTGGAGTACTCGGCGCATCCGTCGGCTCAGCAGGTGCTGACCGATGTGGTGGAACGCATCGCCGCGGAGGCCGAGGGTGTGCGCGCGGTGGCGGTGAGCCACCGCATCGGCGCGCTGACAGTCGGCGAGGCAGCCTTCGTGGTGGCGGTGAGCGCCGACCATCGTCGTCAGGCATTCACCACCTGTCAGCGCCTTGTCGACGATGTGAAGGCTGCGCTGCCGGTATGGAAGCACCAGTTCTTCGCCGATGGCAGTGACGAGTGGGTGGGGTCGGCCTGAAAAATCCGGTCACCGATTGGGGTCTGGTACCTAAAAACCCAGATCAGGGCACTGATGGCTCAGTGGGTGCAGTAACTTCCTTGGTTCATGAGCACTCCAGTGCAACCGAGACACCGCAATACGGCTCCTGCACCCCAGATTTTTCCGCACCCCGGTAAACGTCCGGCGCGGCCCGACGACGATCCCTTTCATCTCCCACCTGACGGCTTCTGGGAAGCTGAGCCCGGAACAGTTCTGCGTGCCCGCCCGGCAGACGTCGGGTTCCTGGGGCTGTTACGTCAGCGAGTGACGGCCTGGCAGTTGCTGTTTCGCACCACCGATCCGCATGGCGCGCCTGAAGTCTCGGTTACCACGGTGCTGGTGCCGGCGACCCATGACCCGCACTCTCCACGCCTGTTGGCGTATCAGTGTGCGATCAACTCCAGTCAGCGATCCTGCTTCCCCTCCTATTGTCTGCTACAGGGTGCACGGGGACCTTTCGCCAACCCACAGATCGAATTGCTGCTGATGGCCGCCGGATTGCGGCAGGGGTGGATCGTGAGCGTCGCGGACCACGGTGGACAGCCCGGCCGCTATGTCGTCGCGCGTCAACCCGGCTACCACGTACTGGACGGTTTGCGCGCCACGCAACAGTTCGCCGAGCTGCGGCTTCCGTCCGATACGCCTATCGGGCTGTGGGGATATTCCGGTGGCGGGCTTGCCAGTTCATGGGCGGCGGAAATGGCACCTAGCTATGCGCCCGAGCTCAACATCGTCGCGGCGGCGTTGGGCTCACCGGCGTCGGACCCCGGCAAGATCTTGGAGCGGGCCGACGGAGGATTGTTCGCCGGGCTGGGCTTCGCGGCCATTTCTGCCTTGCGCGGTAGCTATCCGGCGCTGGATTCTGTTTTGACGCAACACCTTACGCCCAAGGGTGAGAAGATCATGACGACGGTGCGGGGACTTTCGACGGGACAGGCCGTCGGACGGTATGTGATGCGCAACCTCGACCGATATGTAGACCTGCCCATCGCCGATCTGATGGCGCTGCCCGATGTCGCGGCCATGAGTGAAGATCTGCGTCTGGGCAAGGAGGTGCCAACCTGCCCGGTGTACATCTACACCGCAGTACGCGATCAGCTCGTGGGTATCGACGAGGTGGATCGCCAAGCCGATTTCTACGCCACGCACGGCACCGACGTCACCTACCGGCGCGACATGCTCAGCGAGCATGTGTCACTGGCCCTCCTGGGTGCACCTGCCGCCCTGCGCTGGCTGGCGCAACGCTTGGAGGGCATGGAACCCGAATCTGGGACCCGCACTGTGGGATCCATGCTCGCCTCGATACCCGCGCTATGGACCATCTCGGTGATGTCCGCAGCCGCGGCCCGCGTATTTGCGGGACGCCAACTGTAGGCCTACGCGCGTTCTGCGATCACCGTGTACACGGGGACGTAGAGCAGCGGATCGTCGACATCTTGTTCCAGCCGGTCGAGTATTTCGGGATCTCCGCGGTAGGTTCCGCGAATCGCGTTGAGAAACTCGGCCTTTGGTGCGGCCATCGTGGTCGGGTTCAGCTGCAGCACGGTCCACCCATTGGCGGTCAGCGTCTGTTCGATCTGCTCCGCCCGCAGCGCGTTCTGGAACGGTGTCGGCACGCCGTGTACTCCCCCGTGTGCGAAACACCATATGTACCAGCGTGCTCCGGGGCGCGTGGCGCGGCGCAGAGCACTCGCGTACTTCGCGTTTCCCTCATTGTCGAAGCAGTGATAGACGCCGCTGTCGATCACGGTGTCGAACCTCGATTCCCAGCCGTCGAGCTCGGTCGCATCGGCAACCTGGAAGTCGATGGTGACGCCTGCTGCGGCCGCCCGGCCCTTGGCTTGTTCGATTGCCGAAGGTGCGAAGTCCAGTCCGGTGACGGTAAAGCCCTGTTGGGCAAGGTAAATAGCGTTATCGCCGAGCCCGCAGCCGATATCCAGGACCTCGCCGCGGACCGCGCCGAGTAGAGCGAGTTCTTTGATGCGAGGTTTGGCGTCCTTGGAGTCCCACGGGACGATGGGCCCGCCGTCCTTGATGCTCTCTCGGTACAGATCCTCAAATGTGTTCTGGGTGGGTGCGGTCATGACATTTGGCCTCTTTCTGCGACGATACTGAAAAACGGCATGTGGATGAGGTCGTCATCCAGCTGCTGGAGACGCTCGAAGGTCTTCTGTGCTTGTTCTGCTACGCCCGGGCGCTGAGAGCGCTCGCGCATATCGGCGGGCATCCGCTCGGGATCGATGCCGGCCAGCGCGGCGCCGACGAATGCCGCTCGCGATCCGAGATAGGTTGTCCGGCCGAAGTATTGGATGTTCCAGTTGGCATCGGACAGTACCGTCTTGATCTCTTCGGGGTCTTGCACGCCGAAGGGCATCGCGATGCCATTGACGGTGCCGTCGCCAAAGCAGGCGATGAACCAGCGGGCACCCGGCCTGGTGGCCCGGTGCAGCGCGCTCGCGTACTGCTGATGGCCTTCGTGATCGAAACAGTGATACACGGCGCTGTCGATCACGGTGTCGAACCGCCCGTCCCAGCCGTCAAGCTTTGTCGCATCGGCGACCTGCAGATCGACGGTCACACCCGCGGCGGCGGCCCGTTGTTTCGCCTGCTCGATGGCGGAGGGGGAGAAGTCCAGACCGGTGACCGACAGGCCTTGCTGAGTGAGATAGATGGAGTTCTCGCCGAGACCGCAGCCGATATCCAAGATCTCTCCGCGCAATGCGCCGTACGCGGCGAGTTCCTTGATCCGCGGTTGTGCGTCCCTGATATCCCAGGGCACGCCCGCGGCGGGGGCGCCCTCGAACATGGGTTTGCCGTTGTAGACGGCTTCGAATGTCTCTTGACTGGGAACGTCCGGGGGAGTGGTCGGTGCCGTCATGCCCACCAAAGTACGCCTCGAAGCTGGGGCGTCAACCCTCTTGACACTGGGCCTACACTTCGCGCCGAAAGGGTTACCCCGCAACGACAATCGCCCCGGCCGTGAGGGCCGGGGCGATTATCTGGTGCAGGAGTTAGCGCTGGGCCAGGGCCAGGATTGCGTCGCTGGCCTTGACATCCTGCGTCTGCATGGCGAAGACGATGTCCTTGAGGTACGACACTCCGCGACCATCGCCGGGCGCGACGTCCGTGGTACCGGGGGGCAGGTTGTTCGGATCGGGCAGATGCCGGACGACACCGGCGATCGCTTCGGGGCTGGTCGGCACACCGTTGGAGGCCACCGGGCCGGCATCGAACGCGGCCTTACCGGCGGCGAAGCCGATGTCTGCGGCGTCCGGGACACCCGCGGGAAGCGGGATCTCGGGAGCAGCAGCCGGGGCCGGGGCGGGCTCGGGAGCTGGGGCG
>NZ_LJYH01000051.1:0-93935 GCF_001440005.1 Mycobacteroides sp. H001 | reverse complement strand
CAGGTAGTACACGACGATCGGCAAGATGACCATGCCGATACGGCCGATCCACGTCGTCGCGTTCAGCGAGATATGGAACTTCAACGCGATGATGTCGTTGATGCACGACAGGGTGAGCAAGATGTAGAGCGAAAAGCCAGCTGCCCCGATGGCGGTGCGGACCGGAGCGTCACGCGGACGCTGCAGCAGGTTGTGATGCGCATCGTCGCCGGTGAAGCGTCTCTCGATGAATGGCCAGGCCACGATCACCACGAACGCGAGCATTATGCCCAGCACTCCCCACAGCACGGCGGGAACGGTGTGGCCGAAGATGTACAGCTCCCAATCCGGGACGAGCCGCAGCAGGCCGTCCGTCCACATCAGGTAGATGTCGGGCGGTGATCCGGCCGCTACCTGCGATGGCTTGTAGGGGCCCAGCAGCCACACTGGGTTGATCTGCAGTAGCCCGCCCATGAGAGCGAGAACTGCCGTGACGATGGCGAAGAATGCGCCAGATTTCAGGGCGAACACCGGAACAATCCTTACCCCAACAACATTGGTCTCAGTGCGCCGTGGGCCGGGAAATTGCGTGTGCTTCTGATACCACACAAGTGCCAGGTGCACGCCGATGAGCGCGATCATGATGGCGGGAACGAGTAGCACATGCAGAACGTAAAGTCTTGGCAGCACGATGTTTCCGGGGAAGTCGCCGCCGAACAACGCCCAATGCATCCAGGTACCGACGATCGGCAGCGACATCATGCCCTGCGTGACCACACGAAGTCCGGTGCCGGACAACAGATCATCGGGCAGCGAATAGCCCGCGAACCCCTCTGCCATGGCCAGGATCAGCAGCAGTGATCCGACGACCCAGTTGGCCTCCCGCGGGCGGCGAAATGCCCCGGTGAAAAAGATGCGGGCCAGGTGTACGACGATCGAGGCCGCGAACATCAAAGCCGCCCAATGATGGATCTGGCGCACGAACAGGCCACCGCGAACCTCGAAGCTCAGATTCAACGAGCTTTCGTAGGCCTTGGACATCTGCATACCGCGTAGCGGTATGTAGACGCCGTTGTAGGTGACCTCGGCCATCGATGGGTCGAAGAACAGCGCCAGGTAGATGCCCGAAATCAGGAGCACCACAAAGCTGTACAGCGCGATCTCCCCCAGCAGGAATGACCAGTGCGTCGGGAAGACCTTATTCATCTGTCTTCGTAGGCCCGATGACGCGCGATAGCGCGAGTCGATCGCATTGGCAAGCTCCGTTGCTTGACCCATAGCTGCTCCCTCGGGAAGAGACTTTGTGCCTACTACGGAGAGTAGTACGTAGTTACTACTTGCGGTAGTAGGTGTGGCGATTCATTTCGCGAATCGTCATCCCGAGCGCCGGGGCTACCGTGGGATACGCACGTTCTCGTGCGCGGTCTCGCCCCGGGTGGAGCGGGCGTCGGGCAGTGATTGATAGCGGACGTACCAGCCCGGCAGTGCGCCGTACCACAGGGACCAGGCCACCATGGGACCACCGATAGCGATCACACCGCTGGCCGCGTTGAGAGGGCCCGAAACCGTGAACAGTCCCCCGATGGCACACAGGTTTCCGAGGATCGCCAGTGCGGCGATAGTGACGAGGTACGACGGAAACATCTTCGTTGCCCTCTGCAGGCCGATGATGGCGGCGAAGTATGCCATGCCGGCGCAGGCCACCGGTGCCGCGATCACGAATCCCGCGACATGAAGCACATAAAGAGCTTCGTCACCGATTCGGTCGGCCAAAAGATGCGCGGTGGCCCAGACCCCGATTTCCACGTTGAAGACCGTCATGAACATCAGTTCTGCACCAAAGGTTATCCACGCATAGGGCCCCTCTCCCTCGGCGCGCCGGATCACGGCGGTGAGCCACCCGAGCGACCAGACCTGCGCGAAGAAGAATGCGGTGAAGGCCACAAGTCCAAGGAGTATCCACGGCGACCAGCTGTCATAGAAGTTTCGCACGTCGCCTTGGTTGGAGGCGTCCGGAAAAATCGACAGCGCCATGAATGTCACCGCGATAACGGCTAGTGCGCCCAGAATAGCTATCACATCAACGACTTTGGGGTTCCTGCGAAGCGCATCGGCATAGCTGCTGGGCACTGTTAATCCTCTCGGTGTGCTGCGGTCGTGTTTGTTATCGGATGATTCGGGATAGCGATGGCACGTATAATTTCGGTGAGATCATCAGTGAGGTCCGGCAATTGACTGGGGTCATGATCAGCCAGGAATTCGGTGATTAGCTCGATGCTGGCGGCGACGATGAGGTGGCATAGCCGTCGGCTCAATGCCGGAAGTTCTGGGTCTAGGTGTGCGCGCAACTCCCGGAAGCCGGGGGCGACGGCATCGACGAACTCATCGATCGCCTCGTTGCGGCGTGCGCGCACGCGGGGCCCCGCGCCGAGGGCCTCGAGGTAGAACATCTGCGTCGCAGACCCGTTGGCGCCCATCGTTTCTAGGAGTTTCCGTGTCGAATCACGCACGTGATCAAGACTGGTGGGATGCTGTTGCGAGGCGGTGCCCAGTCCGAGCTTCGTCAACAGCGCACCGAGCGTCTGATAGGCGTCGAGGAAGACCGCCTCTTTGGTTGGATACAACTCGTAGAACGTCTTGCGTGATACACCCGCCTTTTGGGCGATATGTAGGACTGTCGTTGCCGCGTAACCGCTTTCCGCGAACAGTTCGATTGCCGCTGCGGAGATTCGGGCGCGCTGGGCGCCGAGGACGTCCTGACGGGACAGCTGGTGACGATGCCGCGGCAGCTGTCGCGGCACGCCCGCTGTCAACAGGTCCAAGATTGGTGAGGGCACCCTGGCGCTGGTCTTGTCCATGCCGATGACGTTAGACGCTGGAAGTCTGCGGATTGGGGTGGAAGAATACCCGTGTTCCCCTCTTGGGCACCAAGACCACCGAGCGCCTCACCACTCGTTCTTGTCTCTGGGAAGCGGAGCGGAACTCGCCATTGCGCAGCATCGAATGCAGCACAGTCTGCAGCTCAAGCATGGAGAAGTTTGCCCCGACGCATCGCTTGATTCCGCCGCCGAATGGCAACCAGGCATAGGTCGGCGGTCTGGTGTCCAGGAACCGTTCGGGCTTGAAAGCATCCGGCTCCGCGTAGCTTCCGGGATGATGGTTCAGCGCGTTGATATGGACCACGATGTGTGTACCGGGCGCAATGGTGTGACCTCCCAAGCGGAACTGCTCGGCGACGTAACGGCCGGTGAACGGCACCGGGGGCCGCAGCCGCAGAGCCTCATGGATCACCGCCGTGGTGTATGTCGTATCGCCATTGATTGCTTCGGCACGCACGCGGGCCAGACACTCGGGATGGTGCAGCAGCAGGTCCATGAGCCAGGCAAGAGTGGTGGCGGTGGTCTCATGACCAGCCAACATCAGGGTGATCAGATCGTCCCGAATTTCGCTGTCCGACAGTCCGTTGCCGTTCTCGTCGGTGGCCCGCATCAGTACGGCAAGGACATCGTTCTGCTTCCCCAGCTGTGGGTCTGCGCGTCGCTTGCGGATCAATGATCGGACCGTGTCGTCGATGTCGTGATTCACCTTCGTCAACTCCGGCCACCACCGGAGTGCGCCTGCTCGGCGAAATGCGTAACGCAGTGTCACCTGTTCGGAAACGCCAAGATCCAGTAGGCGCTCGAATGGGCCGCCAAGACGACGAACCTCGACGGGATCGTCGACGCCGAAGATGACCTTGACGATGACGTCAAGCATCAGATGTCTTGCGGCATCCAGCATCCGGAATGGGCGGTCAATCGGCCACGATCGCATCGCCTTCTCGGTGGCGCGCTCGATCACGGGGACGTAGCCATTCAAGGCTGAACCGTGCAGCGGCGGTATCAACAACTTTCGTCGCCGCAGATGCTCCGGTTCCTCCTGGACGAACATCGACCCGGGCCCATAGATCGCTTCGGCCGGACCCACTCCCTTGCCGCCCAGCAGAACATCCGGCGGCGCCGTCAGCACCTGCTTGGCCAACCCGGGCTCGGAGACGACGACGATATCCCCGAAACCGACGACAGTGGCCTTCATCGCCGGCCCGAAGTGTCTGAGAACGGGCCGCAGGAGCCGCTCGCCTCCGGCGAGGTAGCCCGCTCCATACAACGCGCCAAGCAGGCCCTTCAGGCCGCGCGGATTCGGCAGCCCCGGTATGCGCGCCGTATCGGTCTCCGCTGGTCCGACCTGTAGATCTGTCGTCACCTCAACGCCTCTCCGGGGTTTTCGCACAATCAGAAACAGCCTGTTTCTCATAGATGAGAGTACATCCTGTTTCTCTATTTGCAAGGCGGGAAAGTAATGGAGCAGGCGCTCTGTTATTCTCCGTATGTGCCCCGCCCGCGTATTCACTCCGTCGACGATCTGCTCGATGCCACTGAGCGCATCGCGGTAGTCGATGGTCCGGCCGCGGTGACTGTCCGGGCGGTGTCGCAGGTGACCGGGGTGTCCAATGGCGCGATCTACCATGCCTTCGGATCCCGTGGCGGGATGGTCGGGCGGGCTTGGCTGCGCGCGGCCGAGAGATTTCTCGATATGCAGCGCGATGTCGTCGACGCGGCGTTCGGGGCGGACGGGCCCGTCGATATCGCCGCGGTGAACGCCGTCGTCGCGGCGGCAGACACCCCCGTTGCCTTCGCGGAACGCTTCCCCGAGTCCTCACGACTGGTGCTGGCCGTGCGGCGCGAGGACCTGCTGGGCCCCGATGTTCCCGGTGATGTCGCGGAGGCCATGGCGAGCGTTGACTCCGTTCTCGTCGCGCTGTTCGTTCGGCTGGCGCGAGCACTGTGGGGCCGTGAGGACGGCCGCGCGGTGCAGGTCATCGAGGACTGCGTCGTGGGATTGCCCACCGGTCTGCTGCTGCGGGGACGCCGCCCGCCCGACGCGGCGACACGCTTGCGCCTGGAGGCCGCCGTGCGCGCCATCCTCGCTCTTGATCCACCCCCGGTACGCCCAAAAATGCAGGGCGCCAACATGAAAGGAAACACGCCATGACCCCTACCCTCGAAACACGGGATGCGATCGCGGTTCTCAATCTGGGACTGGATGAGAACCGCTTCTCCCCCGACTGGCTAGATACCGTCAACGGCCTCCTCGATGACGCTCTCGGGAGCGCCCAGGCCTTGGTGACCGTGGGAACCGGCAAGTTCTATACGAACGGGCTAGATCTGGATTGGCTTATGGCCAATGGAGATCGCGCCGACTGGTACGTCGGACGGGTACAGGCCTTGTTCAACAGGGTCCTCACCTTTCCGCTGCCCACTGCCGCCGCCGTCAATGGGCACGCCTTCGGGGCCGGCGCGATGCTTGCCGTCGCTCACGACTACCGAGTGATGCGATCTGACCGGGGATACCTATGCTTCCCGGAGATCGACATCCACATCCCGTTCACTCCCGGGATGGCGAGCCTTATTCAGGCGAAGGTGACTCCGCAGACCGCGGTCACCGCCATGACCACGGGGCATCGCTATGGCGGAGATGCCGCCGTCGCAGCCGGCCTGGCGGATCGCGCCGCCTCCGAGGGCGAGGTTCTAGACAGTGCAATCGATCTGGTGAAGCCGCTGGCAGGCAAGGACAGCGGGACCCTGGGCGCCATCAAGGCGACGATGTTCGCCGCGACCACCGCGGCGCTCGTGGCCTGATTACTGCGGAGGGATGACCGGTGGGCGGCACACGTTGCCCACCGGGTCCCACCACCAACCGTTATCACAGCTCAACGGGGTTGTGGCGATTGCCGGTCGGCAGGTGTTCGCCACTGGGTCCCACCAGCCGTCCGGACAGTTGGGCACGATGGGGTCTGCTGAGCCGATCGTTGGCGCGATGCCGGACACGGCAGCCAGTGGAAACAGCGTTCCGGCAGCGACGATCATGAGTCGGCGGGCGAGCATGTTCATGTGAACCACCTCCGGTATCGGGTAGCACGGCTCGTGTGAGCCTACCCGCGATGAGGTGCGCGAAACCTCGGCGCCAGCACCCGCCGGGCCAGTAGATCCAGGATATATCCGAGCACTCCGATGACGAGAATGACCGCCACCACCTGGTCATAGGCGAGCTGATCGCGCGCGTTGAGGATCTGATAGCCCAAACCTGATCGCACCCCCAGCATTTCGGCGGGAACCAGAACCACCCAAGCGATGCCCAGAGCGATGCGCACTCCGGTCTGAATGTGACCACGTATGGCCGGAAGTATCACCGCGGTGAGCAACTCGATGCGGGTGGCATGGAATGACTTCGCCACGTCCCGGTATCCGGGCTCGACCTCGTGCACGCCGGCTGTGGTGTTGATGAGGATAGGCCACACCGCCGCCGCGGCGATGAGAAAGATGACCGGTTGGCTGCCAATCCCGAAGACCGCCAACGCGATCGGCGTCCACGACAACGGCGAAATCATCCGCAAGAACTGGATTACGGGACGTGCGGCACGTTCGGCGGTGGTGCTGATCCCGAGTAGCAGACCCGCCGGAATGCCGATCACGGCGGCCAGGCACAGCCCGATCAGCAGTCGCCACAGGCTGAATCCAATGTCTTGAAGCAGTACGCCACGGTTCAGCAGGTCGATCACCGCGGGCAATGCCTTATCCGGCGCTGTCTGCCGCAGTAGCGAATGTGGTTGGCTGAGTATCGAACTTGCGATCCACCACAGTCCGATGCTCGACGCGATCGCCAGGGCCGGCGGCCAGATCCGGGGAAACAACTGCGGCTTGCGAAGCGCGGCTGCGCTGTCCGCGGTGATGGCAGGGGTGCGTTCGATGATGCTCACAATGCCTGTACCTCTTCCGTTCGAGTGAAATCGGTTGCGATGCCGAAGGCTTGCGGTCCCCCATGTGAATTGATCGCATTGCGAACGAAGGTGTCATCGACGAGATCGTCATGCACCCTGGCCGGGTCTAGCCGATCCAGGAATCCACGATCACCATCGACGACGGTGTCGTGCATCGCCTCGACCAACCGCTGCGTAAAGCCCCGATACGGGAACGGCTGAAAGCCCAGGCGTTGTGGGTGCCAATCCGGATGCTTCAGCGGATACGGCGGATTCGGATAGGTCAGCGCAGTCTGTACCGCGGGCACGGGCTGCGGTAGGTACTTTCCGCCACCGAGCACGCCGGCGGCCGACTTGCGGTCGGCATCGATCCGCAGCTGGGCAGCCACCACAGCGTCGGTGACACCCTGCACCGCCGAGGCGCGACCCGCGATCACATCGTCGCGGGTGACCAGGACGCAGCAGGCATGGTCGCGCCAGACATCGCCCAGAAACGTGTGAATCCGTCCGATCTTCTTGATCTGCGCGATGGCGTTGAACGGGTCGGCGACGACGTATCCCCCGATGGATCGATTGGCCAGCGCCGGAACCATGTCGGAGGGGCTCATCACCACGAGCTCGACCGTGCGCCGGGTTCGCGAAGCGGCGCTCCGGATCACCGGCCGCAACCCATGGCCGCGCAATAGCTCCTGCAACACGATGTTGTGTATCGACCACCAGAATGGGATGGCCACCTGGGTCCCCGCAAGATCCTCCAGATGTTGGATGTCCGGCGCCACGGTGAGTGCCGAGCCGTTGGTGTGATTCCACCCGAGCACCCGTACGCCATGCCCGTAGGCCTGACGGAGCTGGATGGCCATGGGCATAAGCAGGTGTGCGACATCGATCTGCCGTGCCATGAAGGCCTCCGCCAAGGCAGCCCAGCTGCGAAACAGTACCGGCTTGGCCGCGCTGACCGTGCCGTCCGGATACATCCCCGCGGAGTGGGCCAGCAGCAGCGGTGCCGCGTCGGTGATCGGGAGATACCCGATGCGCAATTGGCCACTGATGTTCGAAGCGTCTGAGGCCGCGGCGCGAATCAACCCGGCGCCACCGAAAAGTCCCGCTGCGGTGGTTATTCCAGCGGCTCCTGCCAGAACGGCGCGGCGCGAGACGATGCTGCTCACTCAGATCCCGTCTCTGCCGGTTGGTACTGGGCGAGGATTTCCCGCCGTATCCGATCACGCTCCCCCGCGGAGTGATCGTCCAGCGACCACTGCTGACGTATCCGCCCGTTGTTACCCAGAAGAACCACCCGGTGCGCAAGTGCCAGGGCTTCATCGACGTCATGGGTCACCAGGATGACGGTGACGGCCAACTCGGCGGCCAGCGCCGCCAGCCAGGACTGCAGGTCTGCCCGCGTCACCGGGTCGAGCGCGCTGAAGGGTTCATCGAGGAGCAACAACTTCGGCCGAGTGGCCACCGCACGCAGAATCGACACACGCTGAGCCTGTCCCCCGGACAATTGATCGGGATATCGATCGGAGAGCCTTCGGAGCCCGAAATGATCGACCAGGGCCTGCACGTAGGAATCGTCAAATCCGCTGCGGTGCCGCCCGAATCGCTTGGCGAAGACGATGTTCTCGGCGACGGTCAACCAGGGCATCAGCAACGCATTTTGGAAAACCACACCCGTCCGGGGGCGGTGCTCACCGTCCGATGTCCAGACGACGGTCCCAGCACTGAGGTCTTCCAGACCCGCCAGCACGCGCAACAGGGTGGACTTACCACTTCCACTGGGACCCAGCACGGCCAGGAACTCACCGGAAGTCACGTGGACATCGACCTCGCGCAGCGCCACTGCTGTGCCGAAATACTTGGAGCCGTTCGCTATTCGTACTGCGTCAGTTCCCACCGCAGTTGTCCTTCCGAGGGTGACTGAATGGGGAGAAAGGCGGCTTCGCGGAACCGCCGGTTCGCCGCGGTTCCCAGTGCGTAGCCGGCACCGCCGGCGACGGTGAGCTCCAGGCGCGATGCCTGTCCGGCGAGGGCGGCCGCCTCGAGCCGGAGTCGAAGGAGATCGGCGGTACTCGGCTCCGATGGTGCGGTCGCAAAGGCGTAGAGACGTTCTCGCAGTGTGTGATTGCGCTGTGCAAGCTCGTCGAGTTCGATGGTGAACTGGGCGGCGAGCACGCCACGCGCCGATCGCGCGCTGAGAAGAGCCGCGCCGCCGACCCCGGCACAGAAGGCACTCTGAAGCAGGAGGAAGGCCGGTCGGATGCGCGCGACGAAGCGAGGCAGGTCAGTGCTGATCACGTTCTCGGCTGGGACATACACATCGTTCAGCTGCAGAGATGTGGAGGCCGTGGCCGACAGCGCCATCAGATTCGGTGGTCGCTCGATGCGTATCCCATCCGTGCTGACATCGACCGCGACGACGAAGGTAGTGCCGTCCGCCCCACATGCGGGTAGCACCACCAGCGCGTCGGGGAAGACATTGGAAGCCCATCGAATCGGGCCGGTGATGCGTAGTCCGTCCCGATGCGGTGTCGCGCGCAGCGGCACCTCCCCCAGCCCCGCAACCTGTTTGAGGCCGGCAGCCATCGCGGTGACGCCTGGGCGGAGCCCCGCCCTGAGCCCGGGCAGGTGCTCAGCGCGCAGAGCTTCCGGAGCCAGGCTCACATACTCGATGGTCATGCGATGTGCCCATGCCGAGAAACCCACAGCCAGACTGCTCGTGGCAACCCGTTCGATCACCCGCACCATGGGCGCCAGGTCTACGCCGGTCAGACCCGCATCGAACAGGCTTTCCGCACCCAGAGCGCGAATGTCTGTTCGGACATCGGTCTCATTGGAGTCAAGAGCTGATGCCCGGGCCGACACCGCATCGCCGACGCGTTCCAACGCCGCCTCGATGTCCCTGGCCACGGCGGCCGTCATAGCGAGATATCTCCAAGCCCGTGCAGTCTGTCGACGGGGGTGTCAACGGCCTTGCGCGCGCGGAGCACCGCCTCTTCATCAGGAGCGTCGTAGAAGCACAGGCACTTGTCCATGTCTTCACGCACATACGTGCGCAGAAAGCTGACTTCGGGCACATCGGCGTACTTGGGCGCCTTGGCCTTCTTGCGCGCCAGGTACGTCTGCATGTCCAGGTCCGCGGGCAGATCCCATTCCACGAGATATCCGGCTACCGGCCGCACGGACTTCAGCTGGCCAAGATCGGCGCCGACCAGCCGTACCGAGTGCGGCCCGGAGACCGAGTCCACGCGCAGCGCATCGGAGTCCAACCGCGAGGCCTCACCATGAAACTCGGCGATGACGAAGATCCGGCGGGCCTCACGTGTCACCTGAGCTTCGATCAATTCACCGCCGTCGCTATGCACCCGCCCGTCGATCTCCTTGAGCAGTTGTGTGGCATCGGTGTTATCAGCAGGGCCAAGGGCGATTTCGTAGAGATGCAGCGTCACGGCACTGTTCCTAACTTCGGTGGACGACTTCGATGTGCGACCCCGTGACGGTTTCATGAACAGACAGGTCTGTCTATGAAGGTTCATTGGGTTACCCTGCTTTCATGAGTTCCACGACAGCACCTCCGGACCGCGACACCGCCTCGGCCACCCGTGTGCTCGCGCCGTCCGAACGGCTGCTTCGCACTGCCGCAGATCTCTTTGCGACGCAGGGCATTCGCGCTGTGGGAATTGACCAAATACTGCGCGAGGCGGGGGTTGCCAAGGCGAGTCTGTACAGCAGCTACGGATCAAAGGACGCGCTCATCGTTGCCTACCTCGAAGAATTGGATCAGCGTGATCGCAACCGCTGGAATGCCGCGGTGGCGGCGCAACGCAATCCCAAAGCGAAGGTGCTGACGTTCTTCGATCTCGCGACCGCCGCCGCGAAGGCGAGGAACTTCCGCGGCTGTCTGTACGCCAATGCCGCTACCGAGTTCCCCGGAACGGAGTGGGAACCGGTGCGAAGGCATCGTGAGTGGTTCCGTGCAACCGTGACCGCGCTGCTGCGCGAGGCAGGGATATCGCGCCCCGACAATCTCACCCGGCAGGTACAACTGCTCTACGACGGTGCACTGACCGCCTCGAAGATCGAGAAATCAGTTGCACCGATAACGCTGGCGCGCAAAATCACTCGTGAGTTGATCGGCTAGGCGGCAGGATTCTGGTTGGATGGGCTGTATGACTGAGGATGTCCGAGTGGTCTCGGCGAGCCGCGTAATAGATGCGCCGGCGGCGGTGCTCTTCGAACTCATCGCTGACCCGGCACGGCAGCGAGAATGGGACGGCAACGAGAACCTCGCCGAGGCGGCCCCGGGCCAACGGGTTCATGCCGTGGGTGACGTGTTCGTGATGACACTGACCAATACCCACATCCGGGAAAACCGCATCGTGGAGTTCGACGAGGCGCGCCTGATCGCATGGCTACCGTCAGAAGTGGGCAAGCAGCCACCGGGCCATCTCTGGCGATGGGAACTGGAGCCGGTCGGCGATGGCAGCCGCACTCGGGTGACGCACACGTATGACTGGACGAATCTCACCGATGAGAACAGACTGCCCCGGGCTCGTCTCACCACGCCCGAACGGCTACAAGCGTCGGTGGACAGGCTAGGCGCGCTCGCCGAATCGGGCGCGTAGCCCAGGCTGACGCAGCGCCGTATTACCCCTTGACCTCAAGTTCACTTGAGATTGAACACTGGGGTGATGACAACGAAGACATCGAATGTGCGCCAGATTCGATCAGACCTGTGGGAGACACGAACGGACAACCCCTTCCCCGGGCTGACCACTCACGCCTACCTGTGGGTCCGCCCCGAAGGAAACGTGTTGTTCTACAGCCCCGCCACCGAGGCCGACTTCGAGGCAATTGCCGAATTGGGCGGAGTCGCCCATCAGTACCTTTCCCACCAGGACGAGGCAGGACCCATGCTCGCCGTCGTGAAGCAGCGATTCGGATCGAAACTGCACGCATCCGCCCGTGAGGAAGGTGAGATCAGCACACACACCGACATCGATGTCCCGACAACACAGCGTCAGGTGGACGAAAATGGCGTCGAAGTGATACCGACACCGGGTCATTCCGTCGGCAGTACAAGCTATCTGGTAACCGGTGCCGATGGTGAGAAATACCTCTTCACCGGGGACACCGTGTTCCCGACCGAGGCCGGATCGTGGTCCACCTTCCTGGTCCCCGGTCGCGGGAGTGCCGACGAGCTATCGGCGAGCCTGGACCTGCTGGCAGACACCGTCCCGAATGTCGTCATCTCCAGCGCGTACGGCGGGGACACCGCCGTGTATGAGCTCACGCCGGGCCGGTGGGGAGAACTCATCGCACAGGCCCGGCAGAGCCTACAGCGCGACTAAGGGCGTACCGCCTGGGTGAACCCGAAGATCCCGTCGGGATCGTAGGTCGCGGCGATCTGTCGCAGCCTCGGCAGATTATCTCCGTAATACGCTGCGGCCCAATCGGGTAAACGCGGATCGATGTAGTTCACGTACGCGGCGGTACCGCAGATCTCGCCGAGCCGGTTCCGTGCCTCGTCCACGCGGCGATACGCAGCCGACGGATCGGCGCCGACCCCATGATAGATCTGGAGGGAGGCGAGGGCCGTTCGATGCGGGAAGGCAGTGGCGGCAGCGGGAATTCGGCTGACTGCACCGCCCAGGCTATCCAGAATGAACGTCAGCCCCGGCGTGCCCACGAGGATCATCTCTATTGCGGCGGTGTCGACCGCAGCGTGCGGGATCATCCTGGAGGATGCCACAAACGCCTCGCGTTGCAGTTGACCGGTACCTACTCCATCCCACGACGGATGACACTGGGCCACAGTCAGTGTTGAGCACCCACCCATGAACTTCATGGCGTCGATATAGGCCATGTCGGCGACGAATCGATCGGATGGATTGATGCCGATCGCGGCGCGGAGACCGTCTACGAGTGCCCGTGGATCGTCCGTTGTGGCGATGCAGCCCACGATCCGGCCATGCGGAGTAGCGCCGCCCACGGCGTGCAGCGTCGTCCACAGTTCGTCCGGCGCATCGTCCATGAACGCCAGCCACCGGCGCATGATCGTAGCCAGCTCCCCCGGCGCGTAATCGAGCGTGAACACCGTAAGCTCGCTAGCTTCGGCGGTGTCAAAGGTGAACTCCGTTGCAATGCAGAAGTTTCCGCCGCCACCCCCGCGAATGGCCCAGAACAGGTCGGACTCGGATTCCGACGACAGGTCTCGGATCGCACCATCCGCGGTAACCACCCTGGCGGATGCCAGTTGGTCGCAGGTCAGCCCGAACCTACGAGTGAGAACCCCTACCCCGCCGCCGAGGGTCAATCCCGCGATACCCACGGTGGGACAGGAACCGCCGGCAAGCATCCGGCCGGCCCCGGAGACAGCCGCATAGACATCTATCAGACGCGCCCCCGACCCGACCTTTGCCCGCGTCCCGGTCATCGAGACCGTTGCCATACGCCCGAGATCGACCACCAGTCCGTCATTCGGAACGCAATAGCCGGCAAAGCTGTGACCACCGCTGCGTGCCGCGATCGGGATCCCAGCACCTGATGTGAACTCCACGCAGCACGCCACATCCTGCTCGGAGGCGCAGAAGGCAACCGCAGCTGGATGATTCGTGTCGAAAAGAGGATTGAACGTCCGCGCTGCCGCATCAAACCCGTTCTCGCCACGCAACGTGAGTGTTCCGGACATCCTGCGGCGCAGGTCTTCCCATCCAGAAGCCGCGAGTCGATCCTTGGGGTGTGCCGGTGAGCATCCGGCGATAGACGCGGCGCCGAGCGCCACGATCGCCCCCGCGGACAGCACCGCACGCCTGGTGACCAGCGCAGGAGTTTGCGTGCGATGCGGTTGGGGGTCCAACACTGCTCCTGTCGGTCACGATCGGGTGGATACCCCATCTTGTCGCCTACGGCGGGTACACGTGCCGCACAACGGTAGATTGGCCCACATGACGGTGAGTTCGGCACCCGACCCGGTCGCCGATATAGCGTTGCGCCCCGCTGGACCGCAGGTGGGAGCCTTCTTCGACCTGGACGGCACCCTGGTGGCCGGATTCACCCCGACGGCTCACGCCCGTGATCGGATGCGCCGTGGTCAGGCGAGTGTCGGTGAGGTCCTCGGAGTTCTGGAGGCCACCTTCCGGTACAAGCTGGGCCGCATGGAATTCGAGCGTTTGGTGGTGCGCGCCGCCGGATACCTGCGCGGCGACTCGTTGGCCGAGCTCGAAGCCGTCGGCGAACGAATCTTCCACCAGCACAATGCCTCGATGATCTATCCACAGATGTCTGAGCGCGTGAGAGCACATCAGGAGCAGGGCCACACCGTGGTGCTGAGTTCCTCGGCGCTGACCATTCATGCCGAACCAGTGGCGCGCCACCTCGGGATAGCCCATGTGCTGTGCAACCACTTCGACCTCGACGACAACGGACTGCTCACCGGCGATATACGCAAGCCCATCGTGTGGGGCCGCAACAAGGCAACCGCGGTCGCGCGCTTCTGCGAGTCCAATGATGTTGACTTGCAACGGAGTTACTTCTATGCCGACGGAGAGGAAGACATCGATCTGATGTCTCTCGTCGGCGAGCCCTGCCCGGTCAACCCGCGTGGCCGGCTTGCCACCGTGGCGGCCGAGCAGGGTTGGCCGATCTTGCGGTTGGACGATCCGAGGCCACGTGGAGTGAGTTCGTCGCTGCGCAAATTCACCAGGCTGGCTCGCCGATAGGCTTGGTCCATGGCGGGACGTTATGTGGCATTGGGCAGTTCTATGGCGTCGGGGCCGGGTATCCCGCCGCGTGTACCGGGCTCGCCCCGGCTTGCCGGGCGTTCGGCACGCAACTATCCGCACCAAATCGCTGAACGCAAGGGATATCAGCTGGTAGACGTCACCTACTCGGGGGCGACCACGGCGCATATCCTGACCGACGCACAGCACGCCGCCGCACCTCAGATCGGGGTACTCGATGGCACCGAGGAGTTGGTGACGATCACGATCGGCGGCAACGACGTCGGTTACGTGCCGTTTCTGATCGCCGCGCGCCTACCGCGCATCCTGCGTGCGCTGCCGGTCGTCGGAAGCGGGTTGGCCGGCTTGCTCGACACCGGTAAGCAGGACGCGGCGCTGGCGGTCGTGGGTGATTCCCTGCGCGCGGTGGGTGAGCAGGTACGCACTCGCGCACCGCGCGCACGCGTGATCTTCATCGACTACCTGACGCTGCTACCGCCTGAAAACGAGCCGGCGCCGCCGTACACCCGGGCCGAGGCTGACAACGGGCGCCGTATTGCCACGGAACTGGCGGCGGTCACCGCGCACGCGGCCCACGCCGCCGGCTGCGACATCATCCGCGCATCGGCGGCCAGCGCCGGACATCACGCATGGTCACCGCAGCCCTGGACGAACCGCCCCGGATTCCCGTGGCCAGGGCGTCCGGCACCGCTTCACCCCAACGAAGACGGTATGACCGCGGTGGCCGATCTGGTCGTGGCGCTATTGGACGGCGCGTCTAATCACTGAGGTTGCGGTGTGAGCGGTCCATCGCATTGCGATACTTGACCCGTGCGCACACCTTCCCTGCTGATGATCCCCGTCGTCGCCATGGCGATCGGAATCGGATTCGCCGGCCCGGCCTCGGCCGTGGCGCCTCCGGCGGATGGGACCTACCGAATGATCGAGGAAGGTGCCGGCGAGGTCTCCTGGACGATGTCCGCGGTGTGTGTGCAGGCATCCGGCACACGCATCCAGTCCGACTACACCGACCCCACCATCCAGGCCGACGGATGCACCCTCACCGTCATCAGCGCGACGCCCGACATCCTCAAACACAACGACCGACTCCAGAACTACTCCATCCCGGCCAAGCTGGTCGATGACCAATGGACATTCCTGCACGCGCGGCCGCAAGGCATGACCTGCCCCGATGGAACCTTCGCACCCACTCAGGAGAAGTACGTCTTCAACGACGAAACCCTGACCGGAGTGCACACCAGCATCCACAGCGCCGTGTGCGGTGGCCAGCCCGGGATGACCAAGAAGCCCTTCAGCCTGCAGTTCGTCAAGCCGCTCGACGTACCCGTGGACCGGTTCCCGCAGTACTGCGATGGGTTCGCGCACTGCTGGTGAGCGGCTAGGGCAGCAGTGGCACCCGCCAGAGCGGCACTCCTGGATCGATGACCATCAGGCGCGTCATCGTCAATCGCGTGATGAGCAACGCGCCCCGGATCATCACCACGGCCACCGGTAACTCAGCCAGAACCGCTGTCAAGATCGCCCACCGCACCTCGCTCGGTCCGGCCGTCATCACGTCGAACCAGGCGTCGCAGACCAAGAGCACACCGGTGGTGAAGGCCGTCAGCACAAGTAGCTGACGGCGCAGCAGGCCAAGTACCGCGGTGGCCAGCATGAACGTCACCAGCAGGATGTCGAAACCCACCCATGTCGCCGTCCATCGCTGCGCCACATAGTTTTCCGGCAGCGTGAACGCAAGGTAGGTGATCCAGGGAATCAGCGCGAGCGCGCCGCCGATCATCAATCCGAGTCGCAGTGCACGAAACCTGGCCAGGTTCGGCGGTGCCACCTCGCTGAGCGGGCGTTCCAGTCGCTGAATGAGGTCCCTGCGCTCGGCTGTTGACAGCGCCGCAATCGTCTCGTCCGACAGATAACTCTGGGTCATGTCCAGCTTCCTCCCAGGAAACCTCATCACAATGTCAGCGTGCCACCGACTACGCCGACGCCCGCTCCGGCGCCGACCCCTATCCCTCAGTTGCCCGCCAATGACTTCCACCAGTACAACCATGGGATCTCCGCGCTCGGCGGCTGGTTTCCGATCGCCGTTCAGGTGCTGGCGGTCGTGGCATTGGTGGTGGTCATCGGATGGCGCACCCGCCGGTGGCGCCTCCTGTGGGTGCCCGTGAGCGTAGCGGTCGGAGCGTTGGGCGCCTTGGCGGCATGGATTTACATGAACTCCGAAGGGTTGGCGTCCGATCCGGCGCCTTTCAGACTATGGATTTGGATCGGTGTTTTCGTCACCTCGGTCGCGATCGCCGTGATCGGCTTCCCCAGTGCGCAATGGTGGCGCCGTGGCGTATCGGTGGTGGCCATTCCGGTGACGCTGCTCGCGGCACTCGTCGCACTTAACACCTGGGTGGGCTACTACCCCACTGTGCAGGCGGCCTGGGGTGCGGTGTCCGCGGGACCGCTTCCCAACGAGGTCGATATGAGTGACCTTGCGGGTCTGCGTAACTCGAAGCCCGACACCGGCAAGCTCGTACAAGTGGACATCCCCGCAGATGCCAGCGGATTCAAACACCGGGGTGAGTACGTCTATCTCCCGCCGGCCTGGTTCGCCGGCGATACCCCGCCAAGGCTGCCGGTGGTGATGATGATCGCCGGCGAGTTCAACACTCCCGCCGACTGGATTCGCACGGGCAACGCCACCCAGATGATCGACGAATACGCCAAGACACACGGCGGACAGGCGCCGATATTCGTCTTCGTGGACGTCGCGGGAAGTTTCAACAACGACACCGAATGCGTCAACGGGCCACGCGGCAACGCCGCCGACCACCTCACCGAAGATGTTCGCCCCTATGTGGTTTCGGAGTTCGACGGATCGCCCGATCCAGCCAACTGGGCCGTGGTCGGGTGGTCGATGGGCGGTACCTGCGCTATCGACCTGACAGTCATGCACCCGGATTTGTTCTCCACCTTCGTCGACATCGCCGGCGACCACGGACCCACCGCCGGAACCAAACAGCAGACCATTGAGCGGCTATACGGCGGCGACGCCGCCCGATGGGACGCCTTCGACCCGCGCACCGTCATGGCAAAGCACGGGCCGTACACCGGTGTGACCGGATGGTTCGAGGATGCGATACCACCTGCGGACAGCAAGAAACCCAGTGGCGCAAGGCGGCCCACGGCCGACACGCCCACGGGCATCGGCGGGCATGATGACGTGACCGATGATGACCGAGAAGGTGCCGCCGCGGATCTGTGCGCAGCGGCTCAGCAGGTACAGATCTCCTGCACCATCCACCAGATGATCAGCGGGCACACCTGGCAGTTCGCCAGCCGGACATTTTCCGACGCATTGCCGTGGCTGGCGGCACAGCTGCACACCCCGGGAAGCTCCTAACGCTCTACGACGCACCGACCCGGGCACGCAGCGATTCCAGAAGGTCCTGCCACCATTCGCCGTGGCGCCGCAAGAACAGCCCATCGGGAAACGTATGGCGTGCAACGTGATCCTGCGGCACGGACTCCCAGCCGAGATGTTCCACCGTCACCCGGGTCTCGTCGTCAACCGGCTCGAACCTCACCTCGACGGTCGTTATCTGATCCCCGGTGAAACTGTCCTGGCGCCAGGTGAATCCCAGCCTGCTGCCCGGTTCCCACATGGTGACCCTGCCTATTTCGAACTCGGTGCCGTCCGGGTACGACTCGACGAAGCGGCCCCCGAGCACCGGTTCTATCGCGAGAGTTCCCCTCCGTTGCCTGGTGAATCGGAACAGCGTGTTGGGCCGCCACCACATTCCGATGTCATTGACGAACACGTCGAATGCACGTGCCGGCGTAGCGCCCACGCGCAGCGATACCAGCACTCGTGACGTCATCAGACCGGCTCGCGTTCGACGTGCTCCTTGAATGCCAAAAGCTGGGTAGCCCAGAGCTTCTCGATCTCGTCGAGCCAACCCTTCAGTTCTGCCATAGGCGCGGGCCGCAGGGTGTAGATGCGTACACGCGCGTCGAACTCCGGGTGCGACTCCTCGACCAGCTCGCTGGCCTTGAGGGTCCGCAGATGCCTGCTGAGCGCTGCGGGACTCAGGCCAACGGCTTGCGCCAGCTCCCCTGCACGACGCGGTTGATCCCGCAGCACCTCAACGATTCTTCGCCGATTGGGATCGGCAAGTGCAGTCAGCGTGCGATCAATGCTCGCGAGTTGCGGCGAGGGCCGGGTCAAACCCAGCCCTCGATGTTCAGACCGCTGGCCTTCTCGGCGTCCTCACGCGACACGGCCCGCACCGACTGCCCGAAGGTCCAGACGTGCCCCTCGGGATCCTGAGCGCGGTACACCCGATCGCCGTAGAACTGGTCGGCCGGGCGCATGAGAATTTTCGCGCCGGCGGCCTCCGCCCGCTCGCAATGCGTGTCGATCTCGCTGTCGATCTGCACGTGAATCGTCTGGGTACACCTACCGCCCACGCTCTTTGGGCTGGCGACGCTGGAGTCCCACTCGGATCCGACCATGAGGTAACCGTCCCCGAAGCGCATCTCGGAATGCTCAATCTTGCCGTCGTTGTCGGTGATGACCATGGATCGTTCAAAACCAAAGGCCTTCTCCAGCCAGTCAAGTGCTGCCGCCGGGTCTTGATAGACGACCGCCGAGGCCAAACTAGGGCGTGTGCTCATAGTTGATATTTAACGCTTGCGTTGAATATCTGTCAACGGTCGCGCACAGTGCCGAGACCCATTCCGTGAGCTGGGGGTAGCCCAGCTCACGGAATGGGATCGCTAGGGGTTGACCTTGGAGACGACGTGCTCGGCGAAGCCCTCCAGATTCCTGATCTTCGTCTCCAGTGGCTCGGTGTCCGGCCCTACGATGTAGGGAATGCGGAAGCCGACGATGACATCGGTGACACCCTTGTCTTCCAGGCGCTTCACCCCGTCCACGGTGAACCCGTCGACGGAGATGACGTGGACCTCAAAGGGCTTGTCGGCCGTCCCCTCTTCTTCACGGAATTTGTTGAGCTTGACCAACAGCTCGTCCAAGTCCTCGGTGCCACCACCATGCATCCAGCCATCGCACCGCGCCGCGCGGCGCAGTGCGGCGTCGGCATGTCCACCGATGAGGATCGGGATGGGCTGCGTCGGCGCGGGACACATCTTGGTCTTGGGAATGTCGTAGAACTCGCCGTGGAACTCGAAGTAGTCACCGGTGGTCAGCCCCCGGATGATCTCGATGCATTCGTCCATGCGCTTACCGCGCTTGGCGAAGGGCACGTTCATCAGTTCGTAGTCCTCGGGCCACGGACTGGTACCGACGCCGAGCCCGAGACGGTTGCCCGTCAGTGCCGCAATGGATGAGGCCTGCTTGGCCACCAGGGCGGGCGGGCGGATCGGCAGTTTGAGTACGAAGATGTTGAACCGCAACGTCGAGGTCACCGCGCCGAGCGCAGCCGTGAGCGTCAACGCCTCGATGAACGGTTTGTCCTCCAGGAATTCGCGGTTCCCATCGGGCGTGTACGGATACTTCGCATCCGACTCGTAGGGATACGCCAGGCTGTCGGCGATGGTCATACCGTGATAACCGGCCGCCTCGGCCGCCTGGGCCAAGGGAACGTAGTACGACGGATCGGTCATGGCCTCGGCGAAGGTGAACCGCATAGCTTCCTCCTAGAGTGCTTGAGAAACACATTGTGCTGTCGGTACTACGCACTCTAGCGGTTGCGAAATCTGAACTCGCATATTGATTTTACGAAGTCAACGAGCCTTCTCGTCTGCGCCCGCGATCACGAAAAACAGTGCGGGGATGAGGATTTCGACGGCGAGCATGACAATCCAAAATGGATGGGGCTGTCCGGAGTCGATCAGTGATGCCACCCGGCCAAGCCCGCCCACCAGCAGACCCGCGGCGAGGAACCTAATGGCAGTGCCGGGAATGGGCGATCGCCGCGCCACCCAGATCCACGCCGCGCCGTAGACGGCGAACAACCCGGAGAAGAAGCGCTCCTGACTGTCGGTGCTCGCGGTGACAGCTCCCCCGCCGATGACGGTTCCCGGCCCCCCGATGAGGTGATAGAGGCCGATGGCCAGGCAGATCACGCCGGTCAGAATCGCCAGGTATTTGAGCACTTTGTCCATCTCCACGCCCTCCACATCGGCCGTACTTGATAGAACGTTCTAATACGGACCGTACAATGCGATGCAGTCGGACACAAGACTCCCCGAAGGACCCGCCATGCCCGCTGACACACGCGACCGCATCGTCGCCTCCACATGCGAGTTGTTCCGGCGGCAGGGCATGACGGGCACTGGCCTCAAGCAGATCGCTCAGAGCGCCGGCGCACCGTTCGGGTCCATCTACCACTTCTTCCCCGGGGGCAAGGTGCAACTGGCGGACGAGGCCATTCGCACCGCCGGGGCCATGTACCGGGATCTGGTATTGGCGATCTTCGATAACGGTGGTTCGGACCTGCCGACCACCGTTCGGATCGCGTTCGCAGCCGCAGCAGACAATCTCGTCGCAACCGACTACGCCGACGCCTGCCCCATCGCCACCATCGCCCTCGAAGTGGCGAGCACCGACGAGGTACTCCGCCGCGCCACCGCCGACGTCTTCACGGACTGGATCGACCAGGGCGCCGAACGGATCGCCGGCTCGGGCCTGGCGCCCGAGATGTGCCGACGCCTCATGCTGGGATTCATCACCAGCCTGGAAGGTGCGTTCGTGCTGAGCCGGGCGCTGCGCAGCACCGAGCCCCTGCTGGCCGCCGGTGAAACCGTGGCGGCGGCGGTGTCGACCGCCCTCGCCACCGGGAGCACACTCCCGGAATAAAGCGGACCACAGTCCGGTTGAGCAGGTATAGGAACTCTCACCAGGAGGTTTGCATGCCAGCTATCACTGTGTCGTCAACGGACGCCCTGACTCTGCCGCGCATCCCCGCTCCCGAGCCTGCCGATACCGAACGGCCGGTGCGGTCCATCACCAGCGGGCCGCGCGGGTACGAGGGCGAAGGCTTTCCCGTCGTGCGTGCGTTCGCCGGAGTCCCGTCAGCCGAGTTGGATCCGTTCATCCACATGGATCAGATGGGCGAAGTCGAGTATGAGCCCGGCGAGCCGCGTGGGACGGATTGGCACCCGCATCGCGGCTTCGAAACCGTCACATACATGATCGACGGCAGGTTCGCCCATCAAGACTCCCATGGTGGAGGCGGGCTCATCCACGACGGAGCCACCCAGTGGATGACGGCGGGATCGGGAATTCTGCATATCGAAACTCCCCCAGCAGAATTGGTGGAGAGCGGCGGGCTATTCCATGGCATCCAGCTCTGGGTCAATCTGCCGGCGCGGGACAAGTTCCTGACGCCCGCCTACCAGGCCATCGAGGGGGCGCAAACCACACTGGTGAGCTCACCCGACGGCGGCGCGCTGGTACGCATCATCGCTGGAGACGTCGGGCCCCATCACGGACCGGGCAGCACACACACGCCAATCACGTTGGCACATACGACGATCCAGCCGGGCGCGCAGTTGAATGTACCCTGGAATCGGGAGTTCAACGCTCTCGTCTACGTTCTCTCCGGACGTGGCACGGTGGGGGCACTGGGGCACCCGATCGAACAGGGGCAGCTCGCGGTGCTGGGCCCCGGTGACCGGATCTCGGTGCAGGCCAACGCGGAACAAGACGCGAACCGCCCGGCATTCGAGGTGTTACTGCTGGGCGGGCGCCCCATCCGTGAGCGTGTCGTGGCCTACGGGCCGTTCGTGATGAACACCAAGGCGGAGCTGATCCAGGCCGTGGAGGACTATCAGGCCGGTCGCTTCGGTGCGATTCCGCCCGATGCCCTGATGCCGCACGTCGCGCGCTGACCGTGACCGCCTACCGCCGGAATGCCCGGCGGTAGGCACTAGGTGTTGTTGCGGTGACCCTGCGCAGGTGTATCCGCATGGCGGTAACGCTGCCGAAACCACACTGTGCGGCAATGGATTCCATAGTCAGATCAGTGTTCTCGAGCAATTCGCGGGCACGGGTGGCGCGCTGTAGGTCGAGCCACCGCTTGGGAGTCGTACCGACTTCTTCGCCGAACCGCCGGTTGAATGTGCGCAGGCTCAAGTGTGCGTGCCGTGCCAGCGCCGATACATCGTCGATCTCGGCGAGATACTCCGATGCCCAGCTCAAGGTCGGACCGAGCCCAGCCGAATCATGAGAATTCCTTGGGGGCGGGATGAATTGGGCCTGGCCGCCATCGCGGTGCGGCGCCATGACATTCCACCGCGCCATCTCCGACGCCGCGGCGGCCCCCAGCTCTCGTCGCAGCACGTGCAGACATAGATCCATCCCCGCGGAAAGCCCCGCCGAGGTAAGGATGTCCCCGTCGTCGACGTACAGCGCATCGGGCCGCAGATCGACCTGTGGGTACAGCGTGCGCATATCCTGGCAATACTCCCAATGTGTGGTGGCAGGGCGTCCATCCAGCAACCCGGCTGCTGCCAGGACAAACGCACCCAGGCAGATACTGAAGATCACTGCGCCGCGTTCGTGCGCGGTCACCAGCGCGCTCAAGACGTCATCCGGTGGCTGATGGTCGTGTGGGGCACGCGCCGGGACGACGACGATATCGGCGGTTTCCAGCGCATCGATACCGTGTTCCACTTCGAGATTGAAACCGTCCGGTGTCCACACGCTGCCCGCGCGATGGCCGCAGGTCACCAGGTCGAAACCGTCTGGCTGACCGGCACGCCCCGGCCCCCGGCGAAACATCTGCACGGCACATGCCAGGTCATAGGTGATGACGCCATCGAGCGCCAGTGCCGCCACCGTCTTGGTGCCCATGGCTCACTATGGCATGAATCGGAGTATCTGTGGCATTCATGCCACTGGCCTTCGGGGACATACCCGCCTTGACTGAAGCCCATGACGACCGAATTGGATTGGCACTGGGCCACTCAGACCGGCGGGGAGATCTCGTCGGCGCAGCGGCGGGCATTGTTCGGACGCCTGTTTCGCGCACTACCCGCGATGATCGGCGATGCCATCAGGACGCGCACCGGCCGCCGCGGGCAGGGGCGGGTGGAACTCGGATCGATCGCAGTGCCCGATTCCACGCTTGCTCTTGCCGCCGAGCAGGAAGCACGCGATTCGGTGACCCCGCACGTGCTCGAACACTCGTACCGCACCTACTTCTTCGGGAAGGCACTGGCCGCGCTCGATGGCGTAGCGGTCGATGACGAGCTCGTGTACGTCGCGAGTCTGTTGCACGATCTTCAACTCGAACATCCCACGCCCGGCCGGTGCTTCGCCGTCGCGGGTGGCGAGCGTGCCGCGCAGTTCGTCCGGGATCAAGGGGCGCCAGAAGCCCGCGCGGAAGCGGTCGGCGCAGCGATCGCCGCACACATCACTCTCGGTGCCAGCGAGAACCTCGCAGATCCGGGCGGATTCGTCTCTGCCGGCGCAGGAACAGACGTCTTCGGTCTACGGCTCTCCGACCTCGACGCCACGTGGGTGGACGAGCTGCTGCAACGGCACCCGAGGCTTCAATTCAAGCGGCACATGCTCGCGGCCTGGGCCGCAGAGGGCGCCGCGGTGCCGGCGGGCCGTGCGGCGTGGCTGACTCGCTATGCGGCGTTTCCGCTACTGATCAGGGCGGCGCCCTTCAGCGAGTAGCGCTAGCGCTGCAACAACCGACGCAGCAAATGCAGGGCGACAGTGGTTGCACGCTCACGAATCTGGTTGCGATTTCCCGGGATAACGACGCGAAGGTCAGCCTTCTCCCCCGCCGAGGTCTTGACGCAGAAACACACCGTGCCCACCGGCTTCTCCTCCGTACCACCGCCTGGGCCTGCCACACCCGTCGTCGACACCGCGATATCAGCACCCAGCGCCTTCAGCGCGCCCTCCGCCATGGCCTCGGCGACCTCCGGTGATACTGCACCGTGTTCTGCCAGTAGCTGCGGATCCACCTGCAGCTGACCGATTTTGACGTCATTGGCGTAACTGATGACCCCACCCAGGAAGTACTCAGAAGAGCCCGGGACGTCGGCGATGCGAGCGCCCAACAGTCCCGCCGTGCATGACTCCGCCACCGCCAAGCGCCTCCCGTTCAGCAGCCGGGCCACCACGTCGTCGACGGTCGAGCCATCCGCAGAGAACAGTGCCGCTCCATGCCGGGTCTGAATGAACTCATGCAGGCGCGTCCATAATGGGTGCGCATCGGCCTCGAAGCGGGTGACCACCTCGACCTCGCTGCGCCGCAGGCAGGTGGTGATCTCCAGCGCGGCAAGGGTTCCCAACTCGCCCTCAGCAAGGCGCAGTGTCTCGGCGATATCCGGCTCGGTGATTCCATAGAGACGCAGTGTGGTCTGCTCGATAGCGGTGACATCCTCGCCGAGGAGCGCCCGGAAAGGCGCGGCGTCGAGCGCCGACGGCCACATCCGCTGAAGCTCATGCGGCGGCCCGGGCAGCACCACGATGAGAACACCATCTGCATTCATGATCGCTCCCGGCGCCGTGCCCACCGGATCAAGCACCTCGCCCCGAGCCGGGACAAGCGCCTGTTTGGCGATGCCGACGCGCAGTGCTTCCCAATCGACATTCTCCCAGCGATCCGCGATCGGCCGCAGCCGGTTCATGATAGCCGCTTCCAGCGTTGCATCGAAAATTAGTGTGGTACCGGCAAATTCAGCTACAGTCGGCAGCGTCATGTCGTCGGCCGTCGGACCCAAGCCGCCGGATGTGACGATGAGATCCACACCCTGATCGGCGAGAAACCGCAGCTGCGCTGTCAGGTCTTCTCGGCGGTCCCCGCACACGCAGATATGTGCCACATCCACGCCCACTTCCCGCAGGTGTTCGGAAAGCCATGGGCCGTTTGCGTCGGCAACACGCCCGGTGAGGACCTCCGTACCCGTGACGACGATTCCCGCTCGCAACATGTCAGCAGCCTAGGCCGGTAGGTTCGGTGTCATGGATGAGGGCGCCATCATCGAATACATCGTCACGACCTTCCCGGATCTGCAGCACGAGGTTGTGCAGGGCAATTGGTTCTTCTTCCAAGGCCCCGAACGTCAGCTGCCGGTCATCACCCTGATGTCGAACGAGGCATTCGATACGCACTCCGACCTCGGACGACCGCACGTCTACCGGCTCAACATCGGCGTCAGCGGTGACACCTTCGTCAAAGTTGCGCCCGGTCAGGACGGGGCGATCCAGCCCGATTACACCGAGTTCGACCAGGTGCTTCCGCATCCCGAGTACGGCGGTGCCAAATGGGTGTGTGTGGTCAATCCGAGTGAGGACACCTTCGCCGAGGTGCTGCGGCCACTGCTGGCCGAGGCGTACGCACGCGGTCGTGACGACTAGTTGTCACTGACGCTGGCCCACAACTGTCGGTTTGTGGATACGTCGCCCAGGGTGGGCAGGGTGCGCCCCTCATTGCGGAAACCGTGCACGGCGAGAGCCTCGGTCAAGGACCGATCCCCATCGCGCACCGCGACGACGATCCGCCTAGTGGGTGAAGGAGCGCCCATCAAGCGTCCCGCAAGATCTGCGATGGTGGCGGTGAGCTCATCCTCGGATACATCGGGACGGGGCCTGCCAATGAGCTCCGTGGTGGAGCTGCCCGGGTCGACAGCGATCTCGACAGATCCCAGAGATGTCCCCGAAACCGTCACCGCGACTGAACTATTCGCATCGGCAGCGACGCGCCGTCTGCAGTTGCGCAGTTCGTAGCGCCCCCGCGCCAGCAGATCGCTCCAGGAAACCGCCGCACGGCGCCCCGACATCCAGCTGGTGATGTTGCCGGAGAGGGCGTCTCGCGTGCGGCGTAACGCCGCCAGGTTCT
The DNA here is from genome assembly GCF_001440005.1 of Mycobacteroides sp. H001. Lineage (NCBI taxonomy): Bacteria > Bacillati > Actinomycetota > Actinomycetes > Mycobacteriales > Mycobacteriaceae > Mycobacteroides > Mycobacteroides sp. H001. The sequence goes on along the minus strand of NZ_LJYH01000051.1, from coordinate 67,608 downwards.
CGATGGTGTTGCCCTGAAACCAGATCTGATGATCGGTGGGCTTTCCGTCGTACATGCGCAATCGGCGGCATGTCTGTAGCTGCGACCAGCCCACCGACCGGGCAAGTCGCTGCACCGCGATGTTCTCCACCGCGAGCGGCGCCACCGCGTGCGGAACCCGGGGATCAGCCTCGAATCCGGCGATGATGAGCGATGCCTGCGCCCACCGGGTGACGCTGTGTGGAACACCGGCCGTCCATGTTGATACCTCGGTGCCCCCCGTTCGCGGATGTCGCCCCGCCATGGCCAAGTGGCCGAGGACGTGTTCGCGGCCTCCATCGAGGTGCACGAGCAGATACGAGACCCAGCCGCGCGCGGCATCGGAGAGTGCCTGCTTCCAGGTGTGAATCCACATGTACGGCGAATGCGCTGTCGACCACGGCATGTCCGGATGGCCGAACGCCGGTGCCAGCCGCTTTTCGTAGCGCAGGTTGGTTTCCCGCCACGATGAGCCATCGGAGAGCCGCGGAATGCGCAGCATTACGGTCATACCGTCTATTTCAACCGGCCCCAGAGATGTCGGAGTGGGCCGATCGCTTGCGAACACCCCGGCAGGGTAGCGCACCTTGGCACAGGCGTATGGCGATTAATCGGCAACTGCGAGAAGATGATTGCCAAGTACAGGCTGTCTATTTAGGAAGCGGGCCCGCCAGCAGCGTCCACATGCGCCGCGCGGTACCACCGTCACCCAGGGTCGCCGGCGCCTCACCCTCGTCGACAAAACCACGGCGGGCAAGCTGGTCCGCGAGGGTGCCATCCGCGCCGCTGACCGCAACGACCGTCCGGCGCGACCCGTCGGGGCTAGCGGCGACACGGCTTGCGAGTGCGGACAGTGCGCACGCGCCGACGTCGCGGGACACCCACGGCTCGAATCGTGGCACCAATTCCGTTGTGGACGTGCCGACATCGGTATAGACATCAATCGAACCGGCAGTGCGCTTGGCCACCGCCACCCGGAACTGCCCGCGACCAGCCGGTGCGATATGCACCACTTCCCCATCGGTGGTGGAGGTTTCGAGTGAGGACGCAGTCGGTGTGGGCCGCAGTGTGGCACTGATCCGCTGCCGGACGCGAATCGCCGCGAATCGGGCCCACGCGGCGAGGTATCCAGCGTCCGGCCTGCGGGACACGGTGGGCGCGAGAAGCGTTCTCCTGACGGGAATTTCCGTGAGGCGCTGCCTTACCCAATCTCGGTACTCGGCCGTATTGGCGAGCACCCACATGTTGTGGTCTGAGATCTGCCCATCGTATTTACGCAGAGCACGACGTGTCTGTAGCTGGGTCCAGCCCATGGATTCGCAGAATCTGTTTGCGCGCACGTTTGATACCGCCACGGGCGCCAACGCGTGTGGAATCGCAGGGTTCCCCTCGAAGGCAGCCAGCACCGTGACCAGCTGTGCCCACCCGCTCACGGCCGAGGGCACATCGACCGCCCAGCTGGAGATCTCGGCGCCCCCGGTTCGTGGATCCCTGCCGGTCATCGAGAAGTGCCCAACGACTCTCTCGATGCCGTCATCGATCCTTACCAGCAGGTATGAGACTCCGCCTGCGCGTGCATCGGCAAGCGCCGAACGCCAGGTGTCCACCCAGATAACCGGAGAATGCGCGCTCTCCCAATCCATGTCGTCACGATTGAAAGCCGGTGACAGCCGCTCGGTGAAAGCCAGCGCGGTCTCCCGCCAGGATGGACCATCCGCGAGCCGGGGCGGCCGTAGCAGCACCGTCACCCCGCCGATCGTGACCGGCCCAAGGTCCACCACGGACCGGAGGCCGGATTTGCTAGACACCGCGTCAGGCTACAGGAGAAACGTTCGCTCCGTGAAAGTCGTCAGGTGGCGGGCACGAGAACTAGCGGAACCCTTTTCGCGCCGATGAGGCGATGCGACACCGACTGCCCGAGCAGCGCGTCCAATGCGGATGCCAGCCCTCCCCGGGGGCTACCCAGAATGATCATCATCGCCTCATACTGCTGTGCCACGCCCAGAAGGGCAGCGGCAGCGGGTCCCTGCGCGCGGTGATACTTCCAGGCCACTTCCTGGCCCGCAAGCTGTTCGACAGCCTCAGCCTCCGCAGCGGTAACAGCGTTACCTGCCTGCGCTTCCCAGCTGTCGGTGTCGATGTCCATCGGCTCGTCGTCCATATCGAGGATGTGCACCACATGCACGCAGGCGCCCAGGCGCCGGGCCATATCGATCCCGAAGCGCAGCGCGGCAGTGCTCGGCGGGTGTCTGTCCCATCCGACGACCACGTGCACACCTGACGATTCGGTCATAGTGACATCCTCACGCTATCGACCACGCCAGCGCTAGTCCCGCGACACAGGCCCCGACGGTGCCCAGCAGCGTGCCGAACGTGTTGTACAGGGCGAGTGACCATTCACGCCGCTCGAGAAGCCTGACCGATTCCACACTCGCGGTGCTGAAAGTCGTATAGCCGCCACAGAATCCAGTCCCCACGACAGCCAGCAGGGCCGGCGACGAATGGTGGAAGATCACGGTGCCCGCCACCACGCCGATAAGGGCCGATCCGCTGAGGTTGATGAGGAGCGTCGCCCATGGGAAGCGGAAGGTCCGGCGATGCTTGATGAGGGAATCGACGACGAAGCGCGCTACCGCACCCAAAGCCCCGGCGAGAATCACGGCGATAACCGTCACGCGGAACCTCCCGAGTACCGCCCCAGGACCGCGGCGGCGGCAGCTATCCCGGCCATGGCGGCGGCCAGACCGGCCGCGATGCTGACCAGTGCGTACCCCACGCCCAGGCCCGCAAATCCGTTGCGGGCGAGAGTGCTGATCTCCAGGGCGAATGCGCTGTACGTGGTGAAGGCGCCGCAGATACCCGTGCCGACAAACAACCGGGCGCGTTGGCGCCAACCGCCGTCCGGGCCCAGCAGTGTGAGGGTTTCCAGCAGCGCCCCGAGGATGAACGCTCCGGCCAGGTTGACCGCGAAGGTCCCCCAAGGCCAGGCCGCGCCGGTGGCCGGCCACATCTTCTCGAACCAGTACCGCAAGGCGGTTCCACACACGCCGCCGAGAAAAACCCACAGCAGGGCATACGGTCGCAGATGGAGGGGTCGCACGGGCTCTTCGCGCTGCGCACCTGTCACATTCGGTCCCATCGTGTTACGACTCATCAACACAGGAACTATCAGCCATCAGTGGCGGTTCGGGACAAGCCCCGGCGAGATCCATCGCGCGTGACGAATATAGCGCGAGACGGGTCAGTACACGTCGCGGACGTACCGTTTCCCGGCGACGAGCTCCTTACGAAACTCAAGAGCCTCTTCGGGCGACATCCGCCCGTGCTTCTGGGCGATGGCCAGTAATGCGCTGTCCACGTCCTTGGCCATCCGGCTGGCATCTCCACACACGTAGAGATGCGCGCCGTCGGCGAGCCACCGCCACATCTGTGCCCCCTGCTCCATCATGCGGTGCTGGACATAGATGCGTTTTTGCTGGTCGCGCGAGAACGCGAGGTCAAGTCGGCGCAGGGAGCCGTCACGCAAGAAGCCGTCGAGCTCCTCGCGGTAGTAGAAATGCTGGGTGCGGTGCTGGTCGCCGAAGAACAACCAGTTGGGTCCGGAGTGGCCCAGAGCGCGGCGTTCCTGCAGGAATCCGCGGAATGGGGCGATACCGGTCCCGGGACCGACCATGATCATCGGCGTGTCCGAGGAATCGGGCGGGCGGAAATGCGGCGATTTCTGCAGGAAGATCGGGACGGGCAGCCGCTGTGCACGGTCGGCCAGGAAGGTCGATCCCACACCTCCGCGGGCCGAGCCGTCGGGCCCCTGGAACCGGACGATGGACACCGTCAATGCGATGGATTTCGGGCTGACCAAGGGGCTGGACGAGATCGAGTACTGGCGTGGGGTGAGTCGGATCAGGACCTGTTGCCACTCCTCGATACCGGCACGGACGGGGAACTCGCGCAGCACGTCGAGGGCATTACGGCCCTGTAGCCACCGCTCGCGCGTCGCGGTGTCGGGGCCGCGCAACAGCTTGATGGCCGGTTTGTCGCCGCGCCGCTCGGCGACGAAACGCAGCAGGTCATCGGTGACGCGGCAGATGTCGTAGTGGCTGGCGAGCGCGGTACCCAGGGGCAGCTCGCCCCCATCGATCGTGATCGGCAACTCCGCATCGAAACCTGTTGCAGTGAGCCAGCGTTGGACATCTTCCTCGCGGTTCGTCGGATAGACGCCGAGAGCATCGCCCACCGAGTAGTCCACATCGTGGCCGGTCAGGTCGAACTCGATGCGCCGTACCTCCTTGCCGGAGCCCGGCGCGGAGAGGACCTCGTTGTGTGACAACGCCGCCAGGATCGGCGCGTCGCGGGTGAAAAGTTCCGGCGCGGCCGTCGGCAGCCCGTCGCTGCGCAATCGTCTGACCGCCTCGACGCTGGCGTCGGTGCCATCCCCAATCGCCTCCAGCAGGTCCGCGGTCCACGCCGCGATCAGCGCTCGGTCATTCGCCTCGCCGTCTACCCGGGCCAGTACCGGAGTGGCGCCGAGCTCGTGCAGCCGGGCGTCGAGCGCCTTGGCGTGACCACAGAAATCCGCGTAAGCCCGGTCGCCGAACCCCAGCACCGCATAACGCATGTGGTTCAAGGACCTGGTCTCTCCGGCCAGTGCGGACCAGAATTGCGCGCCGTTATCGGGTGGGCCACCCTCGCCGAAACTGCTGGCGATGAGTACGGCTGTTCGAACCTCGCCGAGATCGACGGGGGCGCACTCGTCCATCGCGGTGAGTGTGGCGGAGATTCCCGCTGTCGTCAGCAGCCCGTGCACCGAGGTGGCCACAGTCTCGGCGTTGCCGGTTTGCGATGTCCACAGAATTGCTATGTCGCCCAATGCTTGTGCCGGCCTGTCGAGCACCTCGTGAACAACGGTCCGCCCGGTGGGACGCAGCATCACCGCGCTGACCTTGAACTCGGGCTGTAGCGAATCCGGGTCGACTGCGTCGTTGGTCACCGCGTTGATCGCCAGTCGGGGACCCTGCGCGTCGTTCCAGTGAAAGGGCGCAAAGCAGCTGCCGGGCTTGACCCTGTCGCTGATGATCGCCGGGAGTTCTGCGGTGCCGCGCCGCGAGGCGATATCGACGATATCGCCTTCGGTGATGCCGAGTGTGGCGGCATCGCGGGGGTGGATCTCCACGAAGGGGGACGGATGGAGGCGCTCGAGCGTCTTGATGCGACCGGTTTTGGTCAGGGTATGCCAATGATGTTGCAATCGACCGGTATTCAAGACCATGGGATATCCGTCACCGGGGGTTTCCGCAGGGTCGCGGTGGGCACGGGCGTGGAACACCGCCCGCCGCGACGGGGTGGGGAACGCCAGCCGCGGAATGGTGCCGTCCTCGGAGACATGCAGGCCCTGGCTGACTCCGTCGTTGAGATAGCGAATAGGATTCCGCTCCCCCGAATCTTCGGGTGGACAAGGCCATTGCACGGGTCCTTGACGCAGTCGCGCATAGCTCGCCCCGCGCATGTCGTATCCGGTCCGCGGATTCCAGAATCCGCGGATCTCCTCGAAAATCTCCTCGCTTGACGCGTAGTCGAAACCGTCACCGAATCCCATCGCGAGGGCAACATCGCAAATCAGGCGCCAGTCGGGCTGCGCATCCCCCGGCGGGTCGGCGGCTCGGTTGGTCAGCGTTACCGTGCGCTCCGAGTTGACTGATACGCCATCTGATTCGGCCCACAGCGCGGCAGGCAAGAGCACATCGGCGTATTCATTGGTGGCCGTCGCAAGGAAGGCATCCTGGCTGATCACCAGCTCGGCCCGGCGCAGTCCGTCGATCACATTCTGCCGATTAGCCACCGAGGCAACCGGATTGGTGCAAATAATCCAGCACGCCTTGATATCACCGGCGGCCATCTGGGTAAACATATCCACAGTTCCGGTGCCGAACTCCTCGCGGATGGAACCGGGCGCCAGCCGCCAATGCCGCTCGACGAATTCTCGATCGACGACGGATTTCACCGAGCGCTGTCCCGGCAACCCCGGGCCCATGTAACCCATTTCCCTGCCGCCCATCGCATTTGGCTGGCCAGTCAGAGAGAACGGTCCGCTACCGGAGCGGCAGATGGCACCGGTAGCCAGATGCAGGTTGCAGATCGCGTTGGTGTTCCAGGTGCCATGAGTGCTCTGGTTGAGGCCCATTGTCCACAACGTCATCCATTCGCGCGCCTCCCCGATCCACCGGGCTGCGGTACGGATATCGTCCTCGGCCAAGCCCGTGATAGCCGCGACCGCCGAGGGCGGATAACCGGCGAGGAACTCCGGCATCCCCGCCCAGCCCTGGGTGTGCTCGGCGATGAACCCGGAGTCGATATCCCCGTTCTCCACAAGCAGATGCAGCAGTCCGTTGAGCAGGGCCAGGTCGGTACCGGGGGTGATCTGCAGGAACAGATCAGCGCGTTCGGCAGTGGCGGTGCGGCGCGGGTCGACCACGATCAGCCGTGCTCCACTGCCGAGCCGATCGGCCATGCGCAGGAACAGAATCGGATGGCAGTCAGCCATGTTCGCACCCATGACGAGGAACAAATCGCTCTGCTCGATATCGGAGTACGACCCGGGCGGCCCGTCGGCTCCCAATGACTGGGTGTATCCGGTTCCCGCACTGGCCATGCAGAGCCGCGAGTTGGACTCGATCTGTGTGGTTCGGATATACCCCTTGGCGAGCTTGTTGGCGAGATACTGCGCCTCCAGGCTCATCTGGCCGGATACGTACAGGGCGATCGCATCGGGTCCATAGGTGTCGAGGATGTGACGTAATCGCCTGCCGGCCTCGGCGGTCGTCGCCGCCAACGGGGCCGGAACCGGCTCCTGCCCTCGCGCGGGACGTATGTGCGCAGTCGTCATGCGTCCGTCGGCGGCCATCAGCTGGGCGTGCGTGGCACCCTTGGTGCACAGGCGTCCCTGATTGCTCGGGTGCAAGGCGTCGCCCTCGACCGTGGCGATGGTGACCGGCCCCGCCGAACTCCGCTCGGCCCGCACCACCACACCGCAGCCGACACCGCAATACGAGCAGGCGGCACGGCGCGCGGTGGGCGGCGCGCTGAGTTCGGTCACCCCGCCATGGTGAGTGAGTCAGATTCCCGAATTCTTCCGCCGAGGTTATCCGGCTGTCACGGCGTCCTCACCGCACGGATCTACCGAGCGTGAGAACGACATCTCCCCGCAACGCGCCGTTAGAGCGCCGACGGGCGAACTGTTCCACTAGCATCAACAGCGGGTCGACGCTCGTTTCCTCAGTACGCATACTCGAAGGAGCTAGACATGGTGTTGAACATCATTTGGATGATCATTCTTGGCCTGATCGTTGGCTGGATCGCCCGGTTGATCGTGCCTGGCAAGGAGAACTTCGGCTGGATCGTGACAGCGTTGCTGGGCATTGTCGGTGGTTACGTCGGCGGGACGCTGGGAAGTCTGGTGTTCGCGCCCCACAAGTTCACGGTTACCCCGCCGATCAATCACGCCTTCCTGGGAGCACTGGTCGGCGCGGTGATTCTGCTGGTCGTCTACAAGTTCATCGCCGGGAAAACCAAAAGCTAGTCGCTGCCCGTAGGCGGCATCTTCCGGCGAAAACACAGTGCATCGGTGACGTGCGCCCACGCTGATCGCGTGGGCGCACGGAATCCGACCTTCACCGATACCTACCGTCAGCGCTCACCGCACAGTGCGTGAGCCGAACTCGCCCGAGCGCTAGACCGGAACCCCGGGTGCTGCGGGCGCCGCGGGAGGTGGCGGTGGCACGGGCTGCCCCGGAGCGGCAGGTTCAGGGGCCGGTGCACCCGGTGCCGCAGGAGCCGGTGGCTGGTTGGGATCGGCAGGCACAGGGGCGGGCGCAGGCTGGTTCGGGTCCGCAGGCGCGGGCGCCGGCTGGTTGGGATCGGCAGGCTGCCCGGCGCGCGGCGTGGGCGGCGTCGGTGGGGTCCACGGACGAACCGAGTCGGTGAGGGCCTTGGCCACTCCCTTGTCCACCGGGGATGCCGCGGTACCGAGCCAGACGATGAACCAACGATCCTTGCCCTTGCCCACGGCAGCGGCCCAAATCTGACCGGGCTCCTTGGCGGCGTCGTCGAACTTCACCTCGTAGTACGAGGACGCCGCGGGCATGCCCGCCACTTCGAAGCTCTGATCTTCCTGATTGACGCGGTTGCCCGGGTACGGCATGAAGAACTCACCCATATCCGACGCGAGCCTGCGTGCGGCCTTCTGGTTGTCAGGCTCGGCGCCCGCGAACAGCTTCAGATCGAGGCGACCCAGGAGAATGCTGCCGTTTGGCGCCGCTGGATTGGTCAGCAGCGCCGAACCGTATGTCAGCCTGCGCGCGTCCGCTTGCGCCCAGCCTTGGGGCACAACATAACTGAATCCACCCTGGTCATTGTTGACGCGCGCGGCATCTGCCGGCGCACCGGGTGCCGGCGGCGGAGTGGGTGCGGGGGTACCGGGCGGAGGTGACGCCGGAGGCGTCGTCACGGTTGTCGGAGTCTCCGGGTTGGGTGCCGGTTGGCCGGGCGCAGGCGTTGCGGGTGGCGGCGGTACATCGGTGGTCACCAGATTGATTTCCGCCGTGCGTACCGACGACGGCGACTGATCAGCCGGTCCGGCGACAAGCGTTATCGCCCCTGCCCCCGACAGCGAGGCCACGGCGACGGCAGCTGCCATCACCCGCGCCCGTTGCACCCGCTTGGCGGCCAAAGTTGCCCGTGGTTGCTGCATGCCAATGAACGTACCGTTTTGTCCTGCACGTGCAAGCGTATCCGGCAATCGGCGCGCCCGATTTGGCAAGGGGTTTGGCTGACCAGAAGCAAACATAGGTTTCCTCTCAACGGCTACCGAAATCCCCGTCCCCAGCTACTGCGCCGCCTGAATGACGACCTCGTGAGCCTTCACGGCAAAGTATGCGGACTCCCCGGGTGCCAGCTTTAGCTCTGCCGCGGCGGCCGCGGTGATGTGTGCCGTGAATATCGCGGGCCCCGCGGTTGCCGTTACAACCACACTGTCGCCATGAGCGCTCAGGGTCGACACGGCCACCGCGATGACGTTGCGCGGGCTGCCGCCAGGCGGGGACAGATGCACGCCCACCGCACGCGGCCCGAACACCGCGACGGCATGCTGGCCCGGCTCGGGACTGTCGGCGCCGGACCACACGCCGTGGATGACGATGCCGTCCGCGTGCAGGGCTCCGTCCTCGCCCACGGTGCCTGCGATCAGGTTCACACCCGCGAACCGGGCACCAAACTTGCTGGTCGGACGGGCCAACACGGTCGCGGTATCTCCCAGCTCCACGATGTGGCCGGAGTCCAGGACCATCACCCGGTCGGCGATGGCGACGGCGTCCATGATGTCGTGCGTGACAATCAGAGCGCTCTGGCCACCGCGGCCCAGCACCCGGCCCAATAAGGCCCGGATTTCCGGCGCGCTCGCGGCATCGAGGCCGGCGAGCGGCTCGTCGAGCAGTACCAGGTCGGGTTCGGTGGCCAAGGCACGGGCGATCGCCACTCGCTGCGCCTGCCCCCCGGACAGTTCGCCCGGCCGGCGTCGGGCAAGGTCGCGCGCGCCGACCGATTCCAGCCAGCGGTCGCGCAGGGCAGGCACCTCATCTCGATGCCGGGCGCGCATCCCGAACTCGACGTTGCGCGCGACCGTCAGGTGCGGAAACAACAAGGCTTCTTGCAGCAGGAGCGCCGTACGTCGCCGATGGGTCGGGACGAAAGTGCCTGTGGCACAGTTCGTCAGCACGTGATCGCCGAGGCGGATCTCACCGGAGTCGGGTCTCAGTAGTCCGGCGACGAGCCCTAGCAATGTGGACTTACCGGCCCCATTGGGGCCGACGATCGCCAAGGTCTCTCCGGGCGCAACGGTGAAAGCGGCGTGTACACCCCGACCGGAATGCCCTGCCTCGAATCGCAACTCACTCATCGCCGCCACCCATCGCGGCGCCAGGCCCGGGCTCCCACAACGGCCAGCACAACCGCCGCCACCGCCACCAGCAGCAGCGAGAGCGCCACGGCCGATTGCGTATCGGATTCGCGCTGCAGATAGATCTCCAGGGGCAGTGTGCGCGTGACCCCCTGCCGGGATCCCGCGAAGGTCAAGGTGGCCCCGAATTCGCCGAGCGAGCGCGCGAAGGCCAGCACCGTACCCGAGACCAGTGCCGGCATCACCAGCGGCAGCGACACCCGCCGCAGCACTGTGGTCGGTGGTGCGCCCAGACTTGCCGCCACATGGTCGTAGCGCTCCCCTGTCGTGGCCAGCGCGCCCTCAAGGCTTATGACGAGAAACGGCAACGAGACGAATGTCTGCGCCAGCACCACAGCAGACGTGGAAAACGCTATCCGGATACCTGCTGCGTCCAGGTAGTGGCCGAGTAGGCCGAGCTTGCCGAAGGCGTAGAGCAGTGCGATGCCACCGACGACCGGCGGCAGTACGAGAGGCAACAGAATCAACGGGCGCAGCAGGCGGGTGAGCCACGCCGGCCCGCGGGCCAGCACGATGGCCAGCGGGACACCCAGCAGCAGGCACAACGCCGTGCTGGCCACGCATGTCCTGACGCTGAGCAGCAGCGCTGCCTGTGAGGCGGGGCTGGTGATCAACGCGGGGAACTGTGGCCAGTCGGCCTTGACCACGAGTGCCAGCAGCGGCAGCACGATGAGCACTGCCCCAACGGCCGCCGGCAGATACACCCAGCGCGGCAGACCGGGTGCCGGCGTCACGGCGCAGAGAACCCGGCCGCCGCCAGAATCTTGTGTCCGGCATCCCCGGTGACCGTTTCGATGAACTGATTCGCACGTTCGGGATTGCGTGAGTTCGCAGTCACCGCAATGGGATAGGTATTGACGATCGACCGCGCCTCGGGGAACGCGACCGCGGTGACTTTCTCGCCGGCGGACTTGGCATCGGTGACGTAGACCAAACCCGCGTCGGCCTGCCCCGCAATCACCTTGTTCAGGACATCGGTCACCGAGGACTCTTCACTGACCGGGTTCAGTTGCACCCCAGTCTCTTTGGATGCGGTCGAGGCGGCCGCACCACACGGAACCTGCGGTGCGCACACCACCACGTCCAGACCAGGACGAGCCAGATCCCCAAAGGTGGCGATGCCCTTCGGATTCCCGGGGGCGACGACGATGGTGAGCGTGTTGGCCGCGAAGTCGACGGGATTGACCACCGAGTGCGCCTTCCACGCCTTGTCCATGTTGGCCGAATCCGCGGTAGCAAGCACGTCGGCCTGGGCGCCCTGCGTGAGCTGACTGACCAGATCCGAGGACCCCGCAAAGGTGAACTCGACGGTCGTGCCCGCGTGGGTCGATTCGAAAGACTTCCCGATTTCGGTGAAGGCCTTGCGCAGCGACGCCGCGGCCAGCACGTGCAACTGAACCGGAGCAGAGCCCGAACCAGTCGACGGGGCCGCTGGGCTGCCCTCGGGCGCCGTTCGCGAACCACAGCCGGACATGGTCAGCGAACCCGTAAGGAGTGCTGCGGCGAGAATTTTCCACCCTCTGCTGGTCACCGGCACAACCCTAGCCCCAGCCGAGGCGATACGTGGTGGTCGTAGGTATTGCTACCGTCCAGTAATATTGGCGCTCAAACCCGTGCGACCCGGCCACGAAATCCGGGGTATGAGGTCCGGGTTGTGTCACGATCAAGCTGATCAGGCCTGGCAACAGAAGCGGATCGGTAAGGCTTGCAGGAAGGTGAGGAAGGTACCGCCATGGACGTACTGGTAACCGGAGCGGTTAACGAGGTCGGCCGGGCGGTGGCTGCGGAATTCCGCAACGCCGGCCATCGGGTGGTCATCACCGGCCCCAATGCCGACGAGCTGGAAATCGCCGCCAAGGAGCTCGAGGTCGACGCCATCGTGTGCGACAACTCCGACCCGGACAGCCTGGAAGAGAACGTCGAACTGTTCCCCCAGCACCTCGACGCCATCGTGAACATCCCGAACCCCGTCTGGAGCGAGCCCGGCCCGCATCTGGGCACCCTCACCGATACCGGCGAGGCGTGGCTGTCTCGCTACGAGTCCAGCGTGCTGACCGCTGTGCTGACGGTGCAGTCCATCGGCGATCATCTGCGTTCCGGCGCGGCCATCGTCAATCTGTGCACGTTGGGCAGCCGGGACCGATCGGGCGCCACGACTGCCGCCAAGGCCGCACTGTCGGCGTGGACCGCCGAGCAGGCCGAGCGAATGGGCACCCGCGGGATCACCATCAACACCATCGCTCCCGGGCAGTCGGCCGACGCCAACTACGACGGCCTTGACAGCACCGAGGATGCCCAAGAGCTGGTCAGCGCCGAGATCGCACGGTTGGCGTTGTTCCTCACCAGCCCGCAGGCGCGTCACATCACCGGCCAAACCCTGCATGTCAGCCGCGGCGTTCCCGCCGGCGTCAGCTGACACAGCTGGAGTGCACTCCAGCTGTAGATCGCCGAATTGCATTGCGAGGCAAGCCCGTACGTAGTGCCATGGCGGCAGTTCGAGCGTAGGCTCGATCGGGTGACCATTCGGCTTGGCTATCAGATCCCCAATTTCTCCTACGGCACCGGCGTGGCCGAGCTCTTTCCCACCGTCGTCAGACAGGCGCGCGAGGCGGAGTCGTCAGGCTTCGACACGGTTTTCCTGATGGATCACTTCTATCAGCTGCCCATGATCGGCACCCCCGATCAGCCGATGCTCGAGGCCTACACAGCCCTGGGCGCGTTGGCCAGTGCCACCAGCACCATTCAGCTCTCGACGCTGGTCACCGGCAACACCTACCGAAACCCGAGCCTGCTCGCGAAGGCCGTGACCACCCTCGACGTCGTCAGCGGCGGGCGCGCCATCCTGGGCATCGGAGCGGGGTGGTTCGAACTGGAACACCAGCAACTCGGGTTCGAGTTCGGCACGTTCACCGACCGCTTCGAGCGGCTGAGCGAGGCCCTGGAGATCATCGCCCCGATGCTGCGCGGTGAGCGACCCACCTTCGAAGGCAAGTACTACCGCACCGAGACCGCCATGAACGAGCCCAGGCTCCGGCCGAACATTCCGATCATGATCGGCGGCAGCGGCGAGAAGAAGACCTTCGGGCTGGCTGTGAAGTACGCCGACCACCTGAACCTGCTCAGCTCCCTGGACGAGATCCCGCACAAGCTGTCGGTGCTGCGACAGCGGTGCGAGGAAGCAGGCCGTGACCCATCCACCCTGGAGACCTCGGCGTTTTTCTCGGTGTTCATCGACGACGACTCGGCGACAGCCTGGAAACTCGCTGGTGAGCAACTACGCAAAAACGGCATCGATCTGGAAACCCTCCCCGAGGAGGCCCGTGCGCAGGTTCTCGGACGCACTCTCGTGGGCAGCCCCGACGAGATCGCCGAACAGGTGCAGACCCGAGTTCTCGATCAGGGAATCGATGCTGTCACGCTCAACGCGACCGCCAACGGGCATGTACCCGGCGTGGTGGAGCTGATCGGCAACACTCTTCGCCCGCTGTTCAAGGACTAGTCGGCCGGATTCGCCCTCCGTCGCGCAATCCTTCGGCAGGATGTGCGATATGGATACTCCGTTCAGCCTGCAGCCCGCCGCGACCGCGGTGGTGGCGCTTCTTCCGGGGGTGTCGGATGAGGCGCTGGACGGCTCGACTCCGTGTACCGAACTCACGGTCCGTGCCCTGCTGAATCACCTGATGGGTCTATCAGTGGCTTTCCGATACGTCGTCCGCCCCGAGGAGGCGGCTGCGCTCGGCATCGACCTTTCGGGCCCGTCGTTCACCGAGGACCTCGATCCGCAGTGGCGGACGTTGCTCCCGCAACGGCTCGCAGATCTGGTGGCGACCTGGGCACAACCCCGGTCATGGATTGGCGAGTCGACCATCGCGGGCACTGTCATGCCCAACGACCAGGTGGCCATGGTGGTCCTGGATGAGTTGGTGCTGCATGGATGGGATTTGGCGGCGGCCACCGCGCAGCCGTTTGACCTGCCCGAGGGCACCGATCCGGGTTTGTATGGATTCATCAGGGCGCTGGCCTCCGACGACGGGATTCCCGGTTTGTTCGGCCCGCAGCAGCCGGTTCCCACGAGTGCCCCGCAGTTCGATCACATGCTCGCCATGTCGGGACGTGATCCAGGCTGGCGCCCGCAGGGTGTGTGAGATATTTCGCTAAACTAACTGACGCGACGTACAGGGAAATCCCGACTACGGTTGGGGTGTTGCACCAAGTGTCAGACAAGGTGAATAACCCCAGTTGAGACACCATTCGACGAGGAGTGATCGATGAGCACGACACCAGACGCCGCCACCGGCGCGGCGCCTGTCGAGGCCAATCCGAAGCCCAAGATCAAGGACGCGCTGACGCCCAAGCACCGAGTCGTGATTATCGGGTCGGGATTCGGCGGTCTCACGGCCGCCAAGACGCTCAAACGTGCCAACGTCGATATCACGCTGATCGCGCGTACCACTCATCACTTGTTCCAGCCGCTGCTGTACCAAGTGGCCACTGGGATCATCTCCGAAGGAGAGATCGCTCCCCCGACGCGGCAGATCTTGAAGGACCAGGACAACGCCCAGGTCGTTCTCGGCGATGTGACGAGCATCGACCTGGAGAATCAGGTGGTCCACTCCTCGCTGCTGGGACACGACTACTCCACGCCCTACGACAGCCTGATCGTCGCCGCCGGTGCGGGTCAGTCTTACTTCGGAAACGACCACTTCGCCGAGTGGGCGCCGGGCATGAAGTCCATTGACGACGCTCTCGAGCTGCGCGGTCGCATTCTGGGTGCCTTCGAACAGGCCGAGCGCTCCAGCGATCCCGTCCGGCGCCGCAAGCTCATGACCTTCACCGTGGTGGGTGCCGGTCCGACCGGCGTCGAAATGGCCGGGCAGATCGCCGAACTGGCCAACGAGACCCTCAAGGGCACCTTCCGGCACATCGACCCGACCGATGCGCGGGTCATCCTGCTCGATGCCGCGACAGCTGTGCTGCCGCCCTTCGGCCCGAAGCTGGGAGAGAAGGCACGCAAGCGCCTCGAGAAGCTCGGAGTTGAAATCCAGTTGGGCGCCATGGTCACCGACGTGGACCGCAATGGCCTGACCGTCAAGCATTCCGATGGCACCGTGGAGCGCATCGAATCCTGGTGCAAGGTGTGGTCTGCGGGTGTGTCCGCCAGCCCCCTGGGTAAGAACCTGGCCGAGCAGTCGGGTGTCGAACTGGACCGCGCGGGACGTGTGAAGGTCGGCCCGGACCTGTCGATTCCGGGCCACCCGAACGTCTTTGTGGTCGGCGACATGATGGCAGTCGACGGCGTACCCGGTGTCGCCCAGGGCGCCATTCAGGGTGGGCGCTACGCCGCCAAGCAGATCAAGGCCGAGCTGAAGGGGCGTAGCGCCGAGGAACGCCCGCCGTTCAAGTTCTTCGACAAGGGCTCGATGGCCACCGTGTCGCGATACAACGCGGTCGTCAAAATCGGCAAGCTCGAATTCAGCGGATTCATCGCGTGGCTGAGCTGGCTGGCGCTGCACCTGGTCTACCTCGTCGGGTTCAAGAACCGCCTGGTGACGCTCATCCTGTGGTCCATCGCCTTCGTGACGCGCTCACGCGGCCAGATGGCGATCACCGAGCAGCAGGCCTGGGCGCGAACACGTCTGGATCAGCTTGAAGAGCTGGTCGCCGAGAAGAACGGCGACGAGGGACGGGTTGCGGAGCCCGAAGAGGAAAAGGCAGCCAGCTAGTTCCGATCAATCGGACGGTAGCCGCTGTCCCTGCCACGTGAGCAGGGTGGCGTCGCCGGCGAGGCGCAGCACAGTGGCGTCGGCCGGAGTTGGTGGCATGGAATCTGTTTCGGGGTAGCGTAATTCACTGATCAGGGCCAGTGGGCGACCCAGTTCGTCGTCGGTTACCGATCCCGCACCGAGTTCGATGCGGTGGCGCAGCAGGGGGCGATCGTCGATATCCGCCTCGAGCTCACCGCTCCAGAATCCGGATGACTCCCCTGCCCTGCCGATCTGCACACGTTCGCGCAGCCGCACGCTCGCGCTGCCCGATCCGTGAACGGTGACATGAGAATGGTGGACGGCGTTGGCCGCCACGATGGTTGGCGCGGGGTCGAGGTCAAGTTCGCCGGCCACCGAGCAGCTCCACGCTGTCGAGGACCGCAGGGTGTTCCGGCCGGGCAGGGCCACCGCTGCCGCCACCGATCGCACGCGCAACAACACCCCGTCGCCGACCTCGATACGCACCGAAATCTCGTCGCCGCCCAGGGGGCTGGCGGCCACTCCGATGAGATGAACGGTATGGGCCTCGGTGAGCCTGCCCTGCAGGCTGCCCGAGCAGCGTATCCGTGGGAGGCGGCCCTTCACCGCAATGATCTCGACGTCAGTGCGCATGGTCCAGGTGGCTCCGGACCCACGCCAACACCTCGGTGGCCGTCGGGTCTTCGGTCAACGAGATCATCGCGGTGGGCCGTCCTTCCCGTACAGCGGCCGCGTCCCGCGCCATCACGCCCAGATCGGCGCCCACCATGGGAGCCAGGTCGGTCTTGTTGATGACCAGCAGATCCGAGAAGGTCACGCCGGGACCGCCTTTGCGCGGCACCTTGTCACCTCCGGCGACGTCGACGACGAAGATCTGCACGTCGATCAGACCTGAGGAGAACGTGGCAGTGAGATTGTCGCCACCCGACTCGACGAGGATGAGGTCAAGTGGATCATTGGTGGCGATGAGATCCTCGATGGCGTCCAGGTTCGCGGTGATGTCGTCGCGGATGGCGGTGTGCGGGCAGCCACCGGTCTGCACGGCGGTGATGCGCTCGTCGGGCAGCACCGCGTGGCGACGCAGGAAGTCGGCATCCTCCGTCGTGTAGATGTCGTTGGTGAGCACTGCCACCGAAATCTCATCGCGCAGCGTGCGACACAGCGCGGCGACCAGCGCGGTCTTGCCCGACCCCACGGGTCCGCCGATCCCGATGCGCAGCGGCTCACCCGGCTGGCGCACCCGGCGGGGCCTGTCGATGTGTTGATGGGGCTGACCGTCGAGAAGATGCGGTGGCATGTTGATCCAATCGTGGTTGTGCGTGAAAAACCTAGAACCCTAAAACTACGAAACAAAAAGCGGACGTTCACGTGTGAGATGACGCTCAGCGAGCACATCCAGCAGCGGGTCGGACAGGCATGCCAGATCGGTGGCAGCCACGGTCGCGGTCTCCTCGCACAGGTCCGCCATGGCCAAGGTACCCACCGCCACCTCTGTGGGGTCTAGCGCCAACAGCCGCTGGCCCGCGGTAGCGGACCCGGTCAGCGTGGTGTACACGACAACGAGGGCGATATCGCGGCCCGACAGACCCGTTGCCGCGCCGATGACGCCGTAGACCACAGCCAGGTGCGGCTGGCGGCCGTGCGCACGCCAGTCGATGTGCGGCCAGGCGCTCCCGGCCAGGCGCTTGAGCCCCCGCCCCTGGGCGCGGGAAGCGTCCCGCGCCGCCTGCGACGGCGTCCGCGCGTCCGTTTCGGCATCGGCTCGCTCCGGATCCAGCCGCCCCGACGTGATGGCGGCGGCGATGGATGCCGCAACCAGGCCATGGGTCCGAATACGCCGCCGCAGATACGCATTCAGAGTCGCACCGTCTCGCACCAGACCCTGCGCTATGGCCTCCTCCACCCCACCGGAATGCACATGCGAACCGGTGGGCAACCGGGAATCGGCCAGCGACAGCAGCAGTGCTGTCGTCGCGGAAGTATCGATGCCACCCATCAGAACAAGAAATATCGTTGCGCCATGGGCAGTTCGGTGGCCGGCTGTTCCTGCCAGACCTCGCCGTCAATGCGTACGGTGAAGGTATCGGGATCGACTCGGATATCCGGCATCGCGTCATTCATCGGCAGGTCGGCCTTGCCGCGATGGCGTACATCACGGGTGGGAACCAGTCTGCGCCGCAACGCGAGCCGGGCCGCCAGATCGTCCTCGATGGCCGTCGGCGAGACGAAGTGCACGGCCAAACCGGGCGCCACGTTGGGCATGGCGCCGAACATGGGCCGTGGCAGCACGGGTTGCGGGGTGGGAATGGAAGCGTTGGCATCGCCCATGGCAGCCCACGCGATGGCGCCGCCCTTGATGACAACATGTGGCCGGACCCCGAAGAATGCCGGTTCCCACAGCACCAGATCGGCCAGCTTGCCGACTTCCACCGAGCCCAACTCGTGATCGATGCCGTGCGTGATCGCCGGACAGATCGTGTATTTCGCGACATACCGGCGGACGCGGTTGTTGTCGTTGCCTCTGGCCCCGGACGGATCCCCCTCCAACGCACCCCGGCGCTTCTTCATCACATGCGCGGTCTGCCAGGTGCGCATCACCACTTCTCCGATGCGTCCCATGGCCTGACTGTCGCTGCCGATCATCGAGATGGCGCCGATATCGTGCAGCAGATCCTCGGCAGCGATCGTGGACGGACGAATCCGGCTCTCGGCGAAGGCAAGATCCTCCGGCACCGCGGCGTTGAGATGATGGCAGACCATGAGCATGTCGAGATGCTCGTCCAGGGTGTTTACGGTGTGCGGGCGCGTGGGATTGGTGGAGCTTGGCATCACGTTCGGGTGACTGGCCACGGTGATGATGTCGGGAGCATGGCCGCCGCCGGCGCCCTCGGTGTGGTAGGCGTGTATCGCACGTCCGGCGATCGCGTCCAGAGTGCCCTCGACGAAACCTGTTTCGTTGAGGGTGTCCGAATGCAGAGCGACCTGGACGTCGGCCTCGTCGGCCACGCGCAGGCACGCATCGATCACCGCGGGCGTGGTGCCCCAGTCCTCATGAAGTTTGAAACCCGCTGCGCCACCGCGTAATTGTTCCCACATGGATTCCGGGTTGACGGTGTTGCCCTTGCCCAGCAGCAGCACGTTCACCGGCCACCTGTCGAGCGCCTGCAGCATGCGGCCCAGGTGCCATGCTCCGGGAGTGACTGTGGTGGCCTTGCTGCCCTCGGCGGGGCCGGTGCCACCGCCGATCATCGTGGTGATGCCGCCGCCGATCGCCTCTTCGACCAGTTGGGGACAGATGAAGTGGACGTGGCAGTCGATGCCGCCCGCGGTGACGATCCGGTCGTTGCCGGCGATGATCTCGGTGGACGGGCCGACGACCAGTTGGGGATGAACTCCGTCCATGATGTCCGGATTACCCGCCTTGCCGATACCGACAATGCGTCCGTCGCGAATACCTATGTCGGCCTTGATGATTCCCCAGTGATCGATGATGACCGCGCCCGTGATGACGGTGTCCGGCGCTCCCCCGGCGCGGGTGAGGCGGCTCTGCCCCATCGACTCGCGCAGCACCTTGCCACCGCCGAAGACTGCCTCCTCGCCCGCCAAACCCGGCCCACCACATCGATCTTCGGTGATCTCGATAAGCAGATCGGTGTCTGCCAAGCGGATGCGATCACCCGTTGTCGGCCCGTACAGCTTGGCGTAATGCTCCCGGGATAGCCGGGTCATGCGGGTTCACCGCCATCCAGATGTCCGGGAGCGTCGAGCGTCAGTCCGTGCACTTCTCGGCGTCCACGTAGGGGGACCAGTCGGACCTTCTGCGCCACACCGGGTTCGAAGCGAACCGCGGTACCCGCAGGAATGTGCAGGCGGTGTCCGTGCGCAGCCTCACGATCGAAGTCAAGCGCCGGGTTCGACTGCGGGAAATGTACGTGACTACCGACCTGTACGGGGCGGTCACCGGTGTTGACGACGTCGAGCTCGATGACGGTCGCTCCCGCGTTGAGTTCGATATCGTCCGGTGCGAACAGGTATTCGCCAGGAATCATGTGGCTCATCCGATCGGGTGGTGCACAGTGACGAGCTTGGTGCCGTCAGGAAAGGTTGCCTCCACCTGGACGTCCGGGATCATCTCGGGAACGCCGTCCATCACATCATCGCGCCCCAGCACCTCGCGGCCGCTGGCCATCAATTCCGAGACGGTGCGACCATCACGCGCCCCCTCGAGGAGGTGATCGGTGATGATGGCGATTGCTTCTGGGTGGTTGAGGCGCAGGCCTCGGGATTGGCGTCGTCGCGCCAATTCCGCCGCATAGGAAATGAGCAGCCGTTCCTGCTCGTGCGGGGTCAATCGCATAAGGGGCGATCCTGCCATGATCCGGGCTGCCTGGCACTTTCACGGCCGTTGTGCGGACAGCGGACGGTTTTGCCCTGCGGTCGAGATGGTGAGTGCGAGAATCCACGGAGCTTGTGGGGTGTGGAGTCGATCAGGAGGGTGCGCAATGCGGTACGGGATGACGTTGTGGTGTGTGGTGTCGGCCGGAGTGCTGATATCCGGGTGCGGTCAGCCCAGCGAGGGGATAAAGCCGGTGTCGGCACCGAGCACCACTGCGGCGGATATGCCCATGACAGCGGGCACCTCGGCGCCCGCGTCCATCCCCACGACCACAAAAGCGCCTCCGCCCCCGCCTCTGGTGGTCACTCCGGAGAAGATCGACTCGATCCTGGGCTCACGTTCGGATGTCGGGAAGATTCTGGGAACCACGCTCGAGTACGACGACAACACATCGACACCACCGACCGATGCCGTAGGTGGTGCACCGGACTGTGCCAACCTGGACAACCCGCGGGCCGGCCAATTGGGATCCGAATGGACGACATATCGCTGGAACTATTACCGCGAGACCAAGGACACCACCGCATACATCGTGAGTCAGGTAGCCGTCCTGTATCCGTCCCGCGAGGAAGCCGCGGCGGCTTTCGCACACGCGTTTCCCAAGTCCGCGGCGAGAACATGCGCCAACGCGGAGATCTCCAAGCAGGACCAGAAGTGGAAGATCAGCAACATCGCGGAAATCAGTGATGGCGCGGCGAAATGGACCCAACTGCAGATCACACAGACCGCCACGTGGCACTGCTTCTTCGACTTCCGCAACAAGAACAACGTGCTCTTCGGGACGTACCTATGCCAGTACGGTGACGGCGTACCCGGTGTGACGACCATTACCGACCGGATCGCGGCGTGGATCCCGCAGTGAAAGGAATCGCTGTGACCAGCAGATCGGTGTACCGAAAGACTGCCGTCGCGGTGTGCGCCGCCGTGGTCCTGACGGGATGCTCAATTTTCGGAGGTGGCCAGCACCCTGCGACGTCCGGGCCGTCGGCGACATCCGGCGCATCGAAGACGTCGACAACGTCCGCGGTGGATGCGATCAGTCCCGACAGAGCCAACTCGATCATCGTCTCCAAAAAGGACGTGTCCGAGCTGGTCGGCTCGACCCTCGAATACGAGGGCAAGTCCTCGAATCCGCGATCGTCGTCGCCGATCGACGGCAAGCAATCGTGCCAGGCGCTGATGGTGCCGCTGACCGTCGACGTCGGCGACAAGTGGACCACCTACCGGGACGTCTGGTATCGGGAGGGCAAGGACACGTTCACGCACTCGGTCACCCAGCGGGTGCTGCTGTACTCGTCGAAAGACGATGCGCGGGAGAACTATTCAAAGGAGTTTCCCGCCGATGTCCGCAGTTGTTCGGGCGAGGAACTGAAGGTGGACACGGCGACCTGGCGGGTGTCTGTCCGCGAGGCATCCGACGACCGCGCCCAGTGGGTGCTCGATGAAATCGCCGATGGGCGCCCGTCGGGATGGCGCTGCATGTTGGAGGCCCGCATCATCGAAAATCTGCTGCTCTCGGCGACGGTCTGTCAGGTGGCCAACGGCGGTCCGGCGCTGCGCGCCATCGTGGACAGGATGGTTGCCGCCACCCAGCCGAAGTAAGAAATCGCTCGTGGCGCTCGTGTAACGAAATCGCTCGTGGCGCTCGTGTAACACTGGGCGCCGGTGATCCGATGTAGCCATGATTTGGGTCGATACGGGTCTGAAATCGGCAGGGAGGGATTTGGATGCGTCACGTGTTGGCTGTCGGATGGCTTGGCCTGGCAGCGATGCTCGCGGTGAGTTGTGGAACGGAGACCGGGGGCATCAAGCCGATACCGGTCGGTGCCACCGAGACATCGGCACCGGCCGATCATGGACAGGACGGGGCGATCGCGAGCCCCAAGTCCAGTGCTCCACCGGTCACGACCTCACTCGAACCGCCGGCACCAGTGATCGTCACGCCAGACAAGGCGGAATCGATCATCATCTCCGCCGACGATGTGGGCAGGCTGGTCGGATCGCCGCTGACGTACGAGTTCAAGTCCACTCGGCCCAGCGATGCTTCCGCGACAGGCAAGTGTCAGGCACTCACCGGGTTGCGCAGCGAGAACCTGGGTGATGAGTGGACCACCTACCGGGGCTCGCGTCTGCAGGAAACACAGGACCGGTATGACCACATCGTGTGGCAAGCGGTCGTGTTGTTCCCCGATGCGAAGGCCGCGGCGAACCAGCTTCAGACCGCATATCCCCCGTCGCTCGCGTCCTGCGCGGACTCGCGCCAGACCGAGGGCGATATCGAATGGCGGATCGGTCAATTCTCGAACGACGGCACCAGCGTGAAGTGGGTGCGACAGGAGCTCAAGGACGGAAAACCCGCAGGGTGGCGGTGTTTCTACGACTACCGGGTCAAGAACAACGCACTCTTCGGAAGCCTGTTGTGCCAGAACGGCAACGGCACTCCGATAGTGACCGCGATCGTCGACCGCATGGCCGAATGGATTCCGGCATGACCACGACGAAGAACACGGCAGGGGGCCCCATGACAGGCACAACGGCGCGGGCGGTGCTGTGCGCGACGGCGATCGCCGCGCTGGCGCTGTCCGGGTGTTCCGGCCAGCGGGAGGCCGCCGGAACGTCAACGGCCACCACCACGACGGCGTCACGGTCGGTAAGCGCGCCGGCGCCGGCGCCGGTGAGCAGCGGACCAGCGGGGCTTACGGGGTGGCCCGGCCAGGACAAGATCACCGAGGAAGCCATGGTGGCGGCGTTGTTCACCAACGAGGAGATTTCCAAGGTGTTCGACGCCGAAGTCGCCAAGACTAACAAGCGCGAAAAGCCTTTCACGGCCACGGAGTCTGATGACGCGAGTTGCAATGTGACACAGGGACTCACCGTGGAGTCGGTGGGTAAGGAGTACGAGACGTTCCGCGGCACCGAGATGCTGCTCGGCGACGCCGAGAGCCCGGATGCGCAGGTCTACCAGGGCATCGCGGCGTACAAGGACAAGGACTCCGCGCAGGCGCAGTTCTCGACGGCAGCTGACGAGATCACGGAATGTGACGGAAAGTCGTACAACTTCACCGATCCCGGCGGGCGCAAGGTGCCGGTGACGGTGTCTGTCTCGTTGTCGAACGACAAGAAGGTGAATTGGGCCCTCACGTACGGGCCCAGTAAGTATCGCTGCTTCGTGTCGTACAACGGTGTCGCGAATCTGATTGTGCAGACGCAGGTTTGTGCACGAAGCAATTCAAAGCAGCTGGTGCAGAAGATGGCCGACAGGATTGTCGACAAACTGCAGCTGAGCTGACGAGCTACCCGGATCCAGGGGGGACTGGGTCCGGGCGGGGGGACGAGGATGGCGGCCCGACCATCGGGGGGCCGGCCGACATCTCTCGAAAATGAGCTCGGGTGGGCGTACGGGGGTTACGCCCACCCGAGTCTCACAGATTCTGTAGGCGGACCTGCCCGCGTGCGATTGTGCGGTTCTGATCATCGGCAATGGTGACGAGCCACAGCTGCTGACGACGTCCCCGATGTATCGGCGTGGATGTCGCGGTCAGCGTGCCGCTCGAGATGGCGCGCAGGAAATCGGTGTTGTTGTTGACGCCGACCACCGCACTCTCCTCCCCCAGCACGTTGGCGCGCCAGACGTACGCGGACACGCTCGCGACGCTTTCCACCACCGAGCAGTAGACGCCACCGTGCACGATCCCATTGGGTTGCAACAGGTTTTCGGTGACCGTCAGGGTGGCGGACACTCCCTCGGGTGTCAGCGAGGTGTATTCGAGCCCCACGAGCTTGTCGAAGGGCGCGGTGGGCATCTGGCTGAGGTGCTCCGGCGTGTCTGGCATGCGATGTTCATATCAGTGCGGGATCCGTTAACGAAGAAGTGCCCCACCTGCCGAGGCAGGTGGGGCACTTCCTTCGAGTGGACCGGGGGTCTCTGCAGCCCTCAGGACTCCGGCGCGGTCCGGGTGTCTGGTCGCGCGGTAGCGCGTTCGACGTTTCTAAGGATAGGCAAGGCTGCCCTAAATTGCAAGGGCCTTGTGGCGAACCGGCAATCCGAGTGTCATGAAGCGGTCCAGGATCGCCTGTCCGCGCCGCATTCCATCGGTCTCGCTGGAGCGGGCCAGCAGCGGAACATGCGTCGCCGCACCCACCACGGTTGAGCCCACCAGTTGCCACATCTGGCCGATTTCCATTGTTCCGGAACTGATCTGAGACAGGCGCGTGAACAACGGCGCCAGGGCACGATGGCATCGGTGCGCCGTCCACGCGGCAAGTGCGTCCTCGCCGGGGAACACCACAACTTGTTCCCGGTCCCGGTCTGGGTCATTGGGCAACACCCGCAGCGTCGGGTCCACCACACCCGCCCAGTCGATGCAGCCCTCGGAATCGAAATACACCCACAAGTTGCCGAGGCCCGGATCCCAGGCGCGTCCCTCCAGGACGACCAGGGCGACCAATCGGCCGACCACGGTGTGCACAAGCGCGTCCGCGAGTTGATGGACGGCGACCGCGTCGCTACCGGTCTCTTCAATGGCGCGGGTGTACATCCGCTCGAGGCGGTCAGTGTTCAGGGCTCGTGCCAGCGGCCACCATCGGCGGCGGCCGACATCGGACATGACGGCGACACCATAGGCCCGAGGGCACTCGGGATACAGCTCGCGAAGCCGGGCGCTCGATTCGTGCAGCGGCAGTGATTGGCGGATAGACATCCCGGCGATCAGCGGATCGTCGGCGATGAGGCTCCTCGTCGAAGAGCATCGATCAATGGCCAGTGTCACAGTTGGCAGCCTCCCTTCACGTAGACAAGATAGGTAAGCCTAACCACATGTAGGATGACATCGCCAGGTGCGGGTGTTGTGACTGCCCTCACCAAAGCTCCTGATCATCGGGCAGTGCTAACGATTTCGGCCCACATGGTGAGACCGGATCCAGCGCTGGAACAAAGACCGAGTTCTAGATCGTTGGCTGTCAGAAGCAGTACGACTGGATGTAGTACGGCATTGCGTCGGAGGTGAACGTAGAATGTTCGGAATGGCACGCCTGGGCGAACTTGAACGCGCGGTGATGGACCATCTCTGGTCGTCCCCCGAGCCCCAGACTGTGCGCCAGGTCCACGAGGCATTGTCGGCGCGGCGTGACCTCGCCTACACGACCGTGATGACCGTGTTGCAGCGTCTCGCGAAGAAAGATCTTGTGGTGCAGCACCGCGATGATCGTGCACACCGCTACGCACCCGTACATGGCCGTGACGAGCTTGTCGCGGGCCTGATGGTGGATGCGTTGGCGCAGGCCAACAACTCTGGTGCCCGTGAGGCCGCGTTGGTGCACTTCGTGGAGCGCGTCGGCCCCGATGAGGCCGATGCACTGCGCCGCGCACTGGCCGAGCTCGAAGCGAAAGATCCATCTGCTGGCGGTCGCCCCACCGCGTAAGGGACACTAGTTATGTGTCCGCCCTGGCGTTCGCGATACTCGCGCTGCTGCTGACCGGTCCCGTACCGGCGTTGCTCGCGCGTGCGCGCTGGCCGTACCGCGCGCCACGTGCCGCGATGGTGTTGTGGCAGGCCATTGCCGCGGCCGCCGTTCTCTCCGCGTTCAGTTCGGGGCTGGCGATCGCGAGCAGACTCCTCGTCCCTGGCCCCGATGGTCATCCAACCGCCACGATCACCGGTGAAATCGACCGCCTTGGTTGGGGTTTGTGGCTGCTCTACGTCACGGTGTTCGCGATCACGATCCTTATCGGTATCCGGCTCATGGTGTCGGTGATCCGAGTCGGGGTGCGCACCCGCCGTCGGCGTGCCCGCCACCGCGCCATCGTTGATCTACTGGATCACAAGCGGTACTGCGAGAACTGGCGCGGCGGCTACGACATCCATCGTCGGCGCGACCACGACCTGCGGGTGCTGGAAGTCGACGAGCCCTTGGCCTACTGCTTGCCGGGCGTACGCAGCCGGGTGGTCGTCAGCGAGGGAACGCTGAGCACGCTCGGGCACAACGAGGTGACCGCGATCGTCGCGCACGAGCGTGCACACCTGCGCGCGCGCCATGACCTGGTGCTGGAAGCCTTCACCGCAGTCCACGACGCCTTCCCTGTCATCGTGCGCAGCAAGAATGCGCTGGAGGCGGTCAAGCTGCTCGTCGAGCTGCTCGCCGACGATGCCGCGGTGCGGACAGCCGGGCCGACTCCCCTGGCCCGCGCGCTCGTCGCGTGCGCCGGTGGACCGACCCCGGTCGGCGCAATGGCCGCCGGCGGCCCGACGACACTCATCCGCGTCCGCCGCCTCGGCGGGGACGGAAACAGCCTGCTGTTGTCGTGCAGCGCCTATACCGCCGCTGCCGCCATCCTCGTGGTGCCGACGCTGGCCGTGGTGATCCCATGGTTCACCGAACTTCAGCGCCTGTTCAGCAAGTAACCTCCGAGTAGGTGACCCGCGCTCGCGGGCCGATTGTGACTGCGCGAGAATCCGTGGAGCACAACACGTCAACGAAAGGATGTGCTGGTGACGGCTGCAGACGGCTCGGCGCAGGGTAAAGCTCAGATCGGCGTGACGGGCCTGGCCGTCATGGGTTCGAATATCGCGCGGAACTTCGCACGGCACGGATACACCGTCGCTCTGCACAACCGATCGGTCGCCAAGACCGACGCATTGCTCGCCGAGCACGGATCCGAGGGCAGCTTCGTCCGCAGCGAGAGCATCGAGGAGTTCATCGCAGCGCTGGAGCGCCCGCGCCGCGTGCTCATCATGGTCAAGGCCGGCGATCCGACCGATGCGGTGATCAATGAGCTCGCCGATGCCATGGAGCAGGGCGACATCATCATCGACGGCGGCAATTCCCTGTACACCGACACCATCCGCCGGGAGAAGGCGATGGCCGATCGCGGCTTGCACTTCGTCGGTGCGGGTATCTCCGGTGGCGAAGAGGGTGCGCTGAACGGTCCCTCGATCATGCCGGGCGGCCCGAAGAAGTCGTACGAATCCCTCGGGCCGCTACTGGAGGAGATCTCCGCGCACGTCGACGGTGTGCCCTGCTGTACCCACATCGGCCCCGACGGCTCCGGCCATTTCGTGAAGATGGTGCACAACGGCATCGAATACTCGGACATGCAGCTGATCGGCGAGGCCTACCAGCTGCTGCGCGACGGCCTCGGCATGAGTGCACCGGAGATCGCTGACGTCTTTACCGAATGGAACAAGGGCGAGCTGGAGAGCTACCTGATTGAGATCACCGCAGAGGTGCTCAAGCAGGCTGACGCGAAGACCGGCAAGCCCCTCGTCGATGTCATCGTCGATGCCGCCGAACAGAAGGGCACCGGCCGCTGGACCGTGAAGTCGGCCCTGGACCTCGGCGTGCCCGTCACCGGTATCGCCGAGGCGGTTTTCGCGCGCGCGCTGTCCGGTTCCCGCCCCCAGCGCGCCGCCGCGGCCGGGTTCGCGTCCGGGGCATTGGGCGAGAAGCCAAGTGATGCAAAGCAGTTCGTCGAAGATGTACGCCAAGCGCTGTACGCGTCCAAGATCGTGGCGTACGCGCAGGGCTTCAATCAGATTGCCGCGGGTAGCGCCGAGTACGGCTGGAACGTCAACCCCGGTGACCTGGCCACCATTTGGCGGGGTGGCTGCATCATCCGCGCGCAGTTCCTCAATCGCGTCAAGGACGCCTTCGCCGACGAGCCCGACCTGGCCACGCTGATCGCCGCGCCCTACTTCCGGGCAGCCGTCGAAAACGGCATCGATAGTTGGCGTCGCGTTGTGGTGGCGGCGACGCAGCTGGGAATTCCGGTTCCCGGCTTCGCCTCCTCGCTGTCGTACTACGACGGTCTGCGCACCGATCGTCTGCCTGCCGCCCTCACTCAGGCGCAGCGGGACTTCTTCGGCGCGCACACCTATGAGCGCGTCGACTCCCCCGGCAAGTTCCACACGCTCTGGAGCGGCGACCGCAGCGAGGTAGAAGCCTAAGCAGGACGCAGAAGGAGAGCGATACTGTGCGGTTTCTTGACGGGCAGCGACCACCGTATGACCTCACCTACGACGATGTCTTCGTGGTGCCGAACCACTCGGATGTCACCTCGCGGTTCGATGTCGACCTGACCACTGCCGACGGCACCGGCACCACGATCCCGATCGTGGTGGCCAACATGACGGCGGTGGCGGGGCGGCGGATGGCCGAGACCGTCGCTCGCCGTGGCGGAATCACCGTGCTACCCCAGGATCTTCCGGTGGAAGCGGTCGCGCAGACCGTCGAGTTCATCAAGAGCCGGGATCTGGTCTACGACACGCCGGTGACCCTGGCTCCAGACGATTCCGCGGGTGAGGCGGTCGCCCTGATCCACAAGCGCTCGCACGGGGCTGCGGTGGTGCTCGAGGACGGCAAGCCACGTGGGCTCGTCACCGAGGCCGCATGTACCGGCATCGACAGGTTCACCCGCGTGCGCGACATCGCCACCGCCGACTTCGTCGCGGTCCCCACGGGAACCGATCCGCGGGCGATCTTCGACCGCCTGGCCGAGGCGCATGTGCCGGTGGCGGTGCTGACGCGTCCGGACGGAACCATGGCGGGGATCCTCACCCGTACTGGGGCTATCCGGGCGGGTTTGTACACGCCGGCCGTGGACGCGAGCGGACGCCTACGGGTCGCCGGTGCCGTCGGCATCAACGGCGATGTCCGCGCCAAGGCGACCGCCCTGGCGCAGGCCGGGGTGGATCTGCTGGTCATCGATACCGCGCATGGACATCAGCAGAAGATGATCGAGGTGCTGACGTCGGTCGCGGAACTGTCGCTGGGTGTGCCGATCGCGGCGGGCAATGTGGTGTCCGCCCAGGGCACCCGGGATCTGATCGCGGCCGGGGCCGAAATCGTGAAGGTGGGCGTGGGCCCGGGCGCCATGTGCACCACCCGGATGATGACCGGAGTGGGTCGTCCACAGTTGTCGGCGGTCATCGAATGTGCGGCGGCGGCACGGGAACTCGGCGCCCATGTGTGGGCCGATGGTGGCGTTCGGCATCCCCGGGATGTCGCGCTGGCACTCGCCGCGGGTGCCGCCAACGTGATGATCGGTTCCTGGTTCGCGGGCACGCACGAATCACCCGGGGATCTGCAGTACTCGGCCAGTGGCCGGCGCTACAAGGACAGCTTCGGGATGGCGTCCAAACGCGCCGTGGCCGCCCGCACCGCCGGGGACAGCGCCTTTGACCAGGCCCGCAAAAGTCTCTTCGAAGAGGGCATCTCCACGTCGCGGATCGAATTGGACCCGCAACGGCCCGGTGTCGAGGACCTCATCGACCACATCATCTCGGGCGTGCGCAGCACCTGCACCTATGTCGGCGCACGCACGCTGGCCGAGCTGCACGAACGGGTGGTTCTGGGTGTCCAGTCCGCCGCCGGATTTGCCGAAGGGCGCCCGCTTCCCGAAGGTTGGTGACCGTTCTCCCCGATGGTTGAGTACCTGCGGGCCAGCTGCACCGTTACCATGAGCCTCACGATGGTCACACCGTGTGATCACTCAACCTAAGGGGCCAGCCAGCGGTGACGCTCTTATTCACCGGGCTGAGCTTGCTTGCGTTCGTGGCGCTGACCGCGGGGACGGCACTGTTCGTGGCGGCCGAGTTCTCCCTGACCGCGCTGGAACGAAGCTCCATCGAGGCGCGCGCCAAGACCGGTGACGGCCGGGACAGGTTGGTCAAACGGGCGCACAGCACGTTGTCCTTCCAGCTATCCGGCGCGCAGCTCGGCATCACCATCACCACACTTGTCACCGGGTATTTGGCCGAACCGGTGATCGCGCGGCTGCTCACGCAGGTGATCGGATACACCGGAGTAGCTGTCAGCAGCGCCATATCGCTGGCGCTGGCACTGATCCTCGCCACCTCGATATCGATGATCTTCGGCGAGCTCGTGCCCAAGAACTTTGCGCTGGCACGTCCCATCTGGACCTCACGCGCCACCGCGGGCCCCATGGTGCTGTTCTCGGCAGTATTCGCCTTCGCGATCCGGGCGTTGAACGGCATCGCCAACTGGGTGCTGCGTCGCATGGGCATTGAACCCGCCGAAGAGCTGCGCTCGGCGCGCTCACCCCAGGAGCTGGGTTCGTTGGTGCGCACCTCCGCCCGTAGCGGTGCACTGGATGAGACCACGGCGGTGCTGGTGGACCGCTCGTTGCGATTCGGGAGCCGTACCGCCGAAGAACTCATGACCCCGCGCACCGAGATCGAATCGCTCGAAGCGACGGACACCGTTGCCGACTTGGTCGCCATCGCCGTGGACACCGGCTTCTCACGGTTCCCCATCACCGAAGGCGACCTGGACGCGACGATCGGCATCGTGCACGTGAAGCAGATCTTCGAAGTGCCACGGGAACAGCGCGCCACGACCACCCTGGCCAGTCTGGCCCGGCCCGTCGCGGTAGTGCCCTCCACCCTCGACGGCGATGCCGTGATGGAGCAGGTGCGGGCCAACGGCATGCAGACCGCGCTGGTGGTTGACGAGTACGGCGGCACCGCCGGGCTGGTGACGGTCGAGGACATGATCGAAGAGATCGTGGGCGATGTCCGGGACGAGCACGATGACGCCACCCCCGACGTGGTGTCCTCCGGCGGCGGCTGGGTGGTGTCGGGTCTGCTGCGGATCGACGAGGTCGCCGCCGCGACCGGCTACCGTGCCCCCGAAGGCGAGTACGAGACGATCGGCGGCCTGGTGCTGCAGGAGCTCGGTCACATCCCGACGGTCGGCGAGACCGTCGAGTTATCCGCGGTCGTGCCGGATCATCCGTTCGCGGAGCTGCCCCGCTGGCGGGCTCGGGTAGCGAGCATGGATGGTCGCCGCATCGACCAGATCGAGCTTGTCGAGCTGACCGACGCCGACGGTCGGGGGGAATGACCACGATGGGCAGCGACATACTCGGCGTACTCCTCACCGCCGCACTGCTTTTGGCGAACGCATTCTTCGTCGGCGCCGAGTTCGCCCTTATCTCCGCTCGCCGGGATCGACTCGAGGCACTCGCGGAGGCGGGCAAGAAACGCGCCGTGACCGTGATGATGGCCGGCCAGAACTTGTCCTTGATGCTCGCCGGCGCCCAGCTCGGCATCACGATCTGTTCAATCCTGTTGGGCCGCATCGGAGAACCGGCCGTAGCGCATCTTCTGGAACGACCATTCGAGCTGTTAGGTGCGCCGCCCGCTCTCACGCACACCATCGCGTTCGTCGTCTCGCTGTCCATCGTGGTGCTGTTGCACGTGCTCCTCGGCGAAATGGTGCCCAAGAACATCGCCATCGCGGGGCCAGAATCCGCGGCCATGCTGCTGATTCCGCCGTACCTGGTCTACATCCGGCTGGCACGGCCATTGATCGCCTTCTACAACTGGTGCGCCAACACCGCATTGCGGCTGGTCAAGGTCCCGGTGAAGGACGAGCTCGAGGTCACCGTGTCCACCGTGGAGCTTTCCGAGATGATCGCGGAGTCGCTGTCCGAGGGGCTTCTCGACGAAGAGGAACACACCCGGTTGCGCCGCGCGCTACAGATCCAGCACCGGGTGGTCGCGGACGTGGTCGTGCCCGCTAACCAGATTCGGGCGATCGCGGTATCGGGTTCGGCGCAGGCGCCCTCGGTGACTGCCGTGGAGCGCGCGGTGGCGGAAACTGGTTACTCACGTTTTCCAGTTATCGGGCCCCACGGGGATTACCTCGGCTATCTGCACATAAAGGACGTCCTGACCATGGGTGACGATCCGGAGGCGATTGTCGACCCCGCGTTCATTCGACCGCTCCCACGGCTGCACGGCTCGGTTCCACTGCCAGAAGCGCTGTCGACGCTACGTCGCAGCAACAGTCATCTTGCGCTCATGTCGACCACCGACGGCAGCGTGGTGGGCCTCGTCACACTCGAGGATCTGGTGGAGGATCTCGTCGGCACCGTGCGTGACGGAACTCACCGCATATAGAGCGGTTTCGGGGTACATGGCTACCAGTGAGTAGGATCAATGTTCACCGAATCGCAAGAGCGTCCGGTCCCAGACCCCCAAACAACACAGAGGAGTTGCGATGAGTGATCGCGTCGATGTGGGCAACCTTCGCGTCGCGCGGGTGCTGTACGACTTCATCACCAACGAGGCCCTCCCGGGCACCGGTGTGGATGCCGACGCTTTCTGGGCCGGGGTCGACAAAGTAGTCACCGATTTGGCTCCGCGGAACCGCGAGCTTCTCGACCGGCGCGACGACCTGCAAACTCAGATCGATCGCTGGCACCGGCAGCGCGCCATCGAGCCGCTGGACCAGTCGGCGTACCGGGAGTTCCTCACCGAGATCGGGTACCTGGTCCCCGAGCCCGAAGATTTCACCATCACCACCGCCAATGTGGACGACGAGATCACCACGACTGCCGGTCCGCAGCTGGTGGTTCCGATCCTGAACGCGCGCTTCGCGCTCAACGCTGCCAACGCGCGCTGGGGCTCCCTCTATGACGCGCTGTATGGCACCGATGTCATCTCCGAAGCCGATGGCGCAGAGAAGGGCTCGTCGTACAACAAGATCCGCGGCGACAAGGTCATCGCCTACGCCCGCGAGGTGCTCGACGGCGCGGCCCCGCTGGCGGGCGGCTCCTGGAAGGACGCTGTCGGCCTGAAGATCGACGACGGTCAGCTGCTCATCGAGCTGGGCGACGAGCTCTCGGTGGGACTGCAGAACCCCGATCAGTTCGTCGGCTACACCGGCAAGCTGGGCAAGCCACAATGGTCGGTGCTGCTCATCAACCATGGCCTGCACATCGAGGTCCTCATCGACCCCGACTCCCCCATCGGATCCACCGACAAGGCCGGCATCAAGGATGTCGTGCTGGAGTCGGCGATCACCACGATCATGGATTTCGAGGACTCCGTGGCTGCCGTGGACGCCGAAGACAAGGTGCTCGGGTACCGAAACTGGCTGGGACTCAACAAGGGTGATCTGTCCGAGGATGTTTCCAAGGGCGGCAAGACGTTCACCCGGGTGCTCAACGAGGACCGCGTGTTCAACACCCCCGACAGCAAGGGCGAGCTGACCCTGCCAGGCCGCAGCTTGCTGTTCGTCCGCAACGTCGGTCATCTGATGACCAATGACGCCATCGTGGATGCCGCGGGCAACGAGATGCCCGAGGGCATCCAGGATGCGTTGTTCACCAGCCTGATCGCGATCCACGGTCTGCGTTCCGGCAAGAAGAACGGCCCGCTGAAGAACAGCCGCACCGGATCCATCTACATCGTGAAGCCCAAGATGCACGGGCCCGAGGAAGTGGCCTTCACCGCCGAGCTGTTCGGCCGCGTCGAAGAGGTGCTCGGACTCCCGCACGCCACTCTCAAAGTCGGCATCATGGACGAGGAGCGTCGCACCACCGTCAACCTCAAGGCCGCCATCAAGGCCGCCTCGGATCGAGTGGTCTTCATCAACACCGGCTTCCTGGATCGCACCGGCGATGAGATCCACACCTCGATGGAAGCCGGCCCGATGTGCCGCAAGGCCGTCATGAAGTCGCAGCCGTGGATCCTGGCATACGAGGACCACAACGTCGACACCGGACTGGGTGCCGGTTTGGCGGGCAAGGCGCAGATCGGTAAGGGCATGTGGGCCATGCCCGACCTGATGGCGGACATGGTCGCGCAGAAGATCGCCCAGCCCCGCGCGGGAGCCACCACCGCCTGGGTGCCGTCCCCCACTGCCGCGACGCTGCACGCGCTGCACTATCACCAGGTCGACGTCAAGGCTGTGGACCAGGAGCTCGCCGGTAAGCACCGCGCCGAACTGGAGTCGCTGCTCACCATTCCGTTGGCCGAGTCGCGTCATGACTGGACCGCGGAGGACATCCGCGAGGAAATCGACAACAACTGCCAGTCGATCCTGGGCTACGTGGTCCGCTGGATCGATCAGGGAGTCGGCTGTTCCAAGGTTCCGGACATCCACGACGTGGCGCTCATGGAAGACCGGGCAACCTTGCGTATCTCCAGCCAGCTGCTGGCCAACTGGTTGCGTCATGACGTCATCACCGACGCCGACGTGGTCGAGGGACTCAAGCGGATGGCACCGGTCGTCGATCGGCAGAACGCCGGCGACGAGGACTACCGCCCGATGGCTCCAGACTTCGACAGCAACATCGCCTTCGAGGCCGCCAAGGAGCTGATCCTCGAGGGTAAGGACCAGCCGAACGGATACACCGAGCCGATCCTGCACCGGCGTCGCCGCGAGTACAAGGCCGCGGCGGCCAAGTAGCGGCCTGCTTGGCTGACGTGCCTGGACCTCGCCGAGGGTTGTTGCCGTCCCGGTCTGTTGAGTGTCGGTTTGGCTGCGGTTTGGTGTCGCGTGCCGTAGTTCACGGGGTCTGAGACAGTAGACTCGGGCCGACGCACAGCAGGGCTCTCACGCAGCCGCTGGACAAGTACTAGACACGATCAGAAGGGTCGCGACAACACATGGGCAGGCACAGCGCATCTGGGTCAGGTAGCCCAAACGATCGCGACGACAACGACGGTTGGGGTGCTGAGGCGGCCCCGGCTTACGAATCGGGCTCCGGCCTTGAGAACTCCGGCCCTGAGAACTCCGGCTCTGAGTTCGACACGGGTAGCTGGCAGCGGTCGCATCGCAGCGGTGGCAGCAACTGGGGTGTCAGCAAGGGGCTGATCGGAGCCCTCGCGGCCGTCCTCGTGGTGGCCGTGTCCATCGGACTGTGGTGGTACTTCGACCGGCGGACCACCGACAACCAGGCAGAGGCATCTGCTACCTGTGTGCACGGCGACAACGCCATCGCCGTGGTCGCCGACCCATCAATCGCGGACCGTATCGGCGAGCTGTCCGAACGGTTCAACAAAAAGCACGAGGTAATCGGCGACTACTGCTTCACCGTGTCGGTGCGCCCGGCGGATACGACCAACGTGATCAAGGGGCTGACGGGGCAGTGGCCCGCCGAGCTCGGGGATCAGCCGGCCTTGTGGATCCCGGGCAGCTCGATCTCCTCGGCACGTCTGAAGGCCGCCTCCAAGACAAACATCGTCAATGACAGCCGGTCGCTGGTCAGCACACCCGTGGTCATCGCGACGACGCCCCGGCTGCGTCAGGCCATTCCCAATGACAAGAGCTGGGCGGATGTGCCTGCGCTGCAGAATGTTCCGAACTCGCTCGACGGCGTCGGTCTGCCCGGTTGGGGTTCGCTGCGGTTGGTGTTGCCGTCGAGCGGCAATGGCGATGCGGCGCAGCTCGCCGCCGAGGCGGTAGCCGCCGCCAGCGTTCGCCCCGGCGACTCGCCCGAGCTCGGCGCGGGCGCGGCCGCATCGTTGACCGCTGCGGCTCCCAAGCTTCCCGCGAACAACCTGACCGACGCCATCGGCGCACTGCTGGACGGCGGCGAACAACCCGGTGCCGCCGTGCACGCGGTGGTGACCACCGAACAGCAGCTCTACGCCCGTACTCGCAGCAACGGCGACGCCAAGAAGGTGATTGCCGCGTGGCAGCCTGCCGGGGCGACGCCGATCGCCGACTACCCCACCGTTCAACTGGACGGGCCGTGGCTCTCCGAGGAACAGCACACCGCGGCAAGCCAATTCGCGCGTTTCCTCGGCGACAAGGACCAGCTCAAGGATTTGGCGGCCGCTGGTTTCCGTGCCGAAGGCGCGGATCTGCCCAGCAGCGATGTGGTGAGTTTCACGAAGATCGACAAGCCGCTGAGCATCGAGGACAAGGTCCGGGTCGCGCTCGCCGATGGCACCTCGACAGGCGCCGGGGCCACCACGATCATGCTGGATTCCTCGCTGTCCTCCGAAGCGGTGAAGCTGTCTGATGTGACCGGGGCACTTGCCAATCGCGTACGCACCATCGCTCCGAGCTCGGGAGTCGGGCTCTGGACGTATGACGGCAGGGAAGGCAACACCGTGGTGCGGCTGGGTACCGCCTCCGACGACGTCGAGGGCGTGCCCAGGTCGCAGAGTGTCGCCGACGCGTTGACGGCGCTGCAGCCGACCTCCAACGGCGCGGTGGCGTTCACCACGTTGCGCAACGTGTACCAGGAAGCGGTCAATAGCTTCCGGCCGAACCAGGTCAACTCGGTGCTGATCGTGGCAGGCCGCTCGCATACCGATCAGAGCCTGGACAGTGCCGGCCTCATCGACACGATCAACCGTCAGAAAGATCCGGCGCGACCGGTTCGGATCAACGTGATCGACTTCGGCAACGACTCCGATCAGCAGACCTGGCAGGCCTTAGCTCAGCAGACCGGCGGGGCCTACCAGAACCTGGCGGCCTCTAACAGCCCCGAGCTGGCCGGAGCCATCACCCGCTTCGTGTCTTAACGTCATCTCCGGTGAGCAGGCCCCCGCCGTGGCGGGGGCCTTCTCACTAGAAATCGCTACTGGGCGAAGGCCTCGATCGGCGGGCAGGAGCACACCAGGTTGCGGTCACCGTATGCACCATCGATCCGGCGTACCGGTGGCCACACCTTGGGACGGAAGCCCTTCCCCAGCGGATATGCGGCTTCGGACCGGCTGTAGGGGTGGTGCCACTCGTCGGCGGTGAGGGATTCGGCGGTGTGCGGCGCCCCGCGCAGCGGGTTGTCCTCCACCGGCCACACCCCGGAGCCGACCTTGTCGATCTCGGCCTTGATCGCGATCATCGCCTCGCAGAAGGCGTCCACCTCGGCCAGGCTCTCACTTTCGGTGGGCTCCACCATGAGCGTGCCGGCCACCGGAAAGCTCATCGTTGGCGCGTGGAAACCGTAGTCGGCGAGGCGCTTAGCCACGTCGTCGACGGTAACGCCGGTGTTCTTGGTGATCTCCCGCAGGTCCAGGATGCACTCGTGGGCCACCATGCCGTTATCGCCGGTGTAGAGCACGGGGTAGTACTCATCGAGACGGCGCGCCAGGTAGTTGGCCGAGGCGATCGCGGTGAGCGACGCGGCCCGCAGGCCGTCGGGCCCCATCATCCTGATGTAGGCCCAGGTGATCGGCAGGATCGATGCCGAACCATAGGGCGCCGCCGACACCGGCGGCCCCGAGGGCAGTTCCGCGGCGTACGGATGCCCCGGCAGGTACTGCGCGAGGTGACTGCGCACCGCGACAGGGCCGACACCTGGTCCGCCGCCGCCGTGCGGGATACAGAACGTCTTGTGCAGGTTCAGGTGACTCACGTCGCCACCGAAGTGCCCGGGGCGGGCAAGTCCGACAAGGGCATTCAGGTTCGCACCGTCGACGTAGACCTGCCCCCCGGCATCGTGCACGGCCGCGCAGATGTCGGCGACGTCGTGCTCGTAGACACCGTGGGTGGACGGGTAGGTGATCATGATCGCCGAGAGGGAGCTGGCATTCGCCGCGATCTTGGCGCGAAGGTCGTCCAGGTCGACGTCGCCGTTCTCACGGCAGGCCACCACGACAACCCGCATACCGGCCAGCGCCGCCGAGGCGGCGTTGGTGCCGTGGGCACTCGACGGGATCAGGCAGACGTCGCGGGCGCTCTCGCCGCGGTCGATGTGGTACTGCCGAATGGCCAGCAGACCCGCGTATTCGCCCTGGGATCCCGCATTGGGTTGCAAGCTCACGCTGTCGTAGCCGGTGATATCGGCCAGCCAGCCCTCGAGGTCGGCGATCAGCGTGCG
Source organism: Mycobacteroides sp. H001 (assembly GCF_001440005.1). NCBI lineage: Bacteria > Bacillati > Actinomycetota > Actinomycetes > Mycobacteriales > Mycobacteriaceae > Mycobacteroides > Mycobacteroides sp. H001. The sequence goes on along the minus strand of NZ_LJYH01000051.1, from coordinate 29,860 downwards.
CAGGCCGCGGGAGTCGCTTGCCGGGGCGAATGGGTGTTGTGCGGCGAACTGCGGCCAGGTGATGGGTTCCATCTCGGCGGCGGCGTTGAGTTTCATGGTGCACGAACCGAGCGGAATCATGCTGCGGTCCAACGCAATATCCTTGTCGGATAGCGCACGCAGGTAGCGCATCATCTCGGTTTCGCTGTGGTAGCGGTTGAACGCCGGGTGCGTCAGGTAATCGGAGGCGCGGGACGCGATGTCCGAGGTGTCGGATGTTCCGCCACCGAAATCGGTTCCGAACGCTCGCAGCACCGAGACCAGGTGCGGCAGCGTTGTCGCCTCATCACAGGCGATCGAGACGTGGTCGCCGTCGGGACTCCAGATGTTGACACCCTCGGCCTTGGCGGCGGCCTGGATCTCGATAGCCTTGCCGGGAACGTGCACCAAAACGGTGTCGAAGAACTGGTCGTGCACCACGGTGTGGCCACCGCGAGTCAGGCCGGAGGCCAACAGCTGCGCGTTGCGGTGCACGCGGGTGGCGATGGCACGCAAGCCTTCCGGGCCGTGGTAGCTCGCGTACATCGCGGCCATTACGGCCAACAGCACCTGCGCGGTACAGATATTGCTGGTGGCCTTGTCGCGGCGGATGTGCTGTTCGCGGGTCTGCAAGGAGAGCCGGTAGGCGGGTGCGCCATCGGCATCCACCGACACTCCGACGAGTCGTCCGGGCAGCTGCCGGGCATGGGCGGTGTGCACGGCCAGGTACCCGGCGTGCGGCCCACCGAATCCCATCGGCACGCCGAAGCGTTGCGTGGTGCCGAAGGCGACGTCGGCGCCGATGTCGCCGGGCGGGGCGATGAGGGTCAGGGCCAGCAGGTCGGCGCCCACCGCCACCAGTGCGCCGCGCTGATGGGCCTCGGAGATGAGCGCCGACCAGTCGCGTACCACTCCGGAGGCACCGGGCAGCTGCACGATGACTCCGAAGAACTCACCGTCAGGCAATCCCTGTGCGAGATCGGCGGTCACCACCTCGATGCCGAGTGGTTGAGCGCGGGTGTCGATCACGGCGGCAGTCTGCGCGTACACGTCGGCGTCGACGATCAGACGGTTGGACTTGGACTTCACGGCGCGGTGCATCAGTGTCATCGCCTCGGCGGCGGCGGTGGCCTCATCGAGCATCGAGGCGTTCGCGATGTCCAGGCCGGTGAGCTCGGAGACCATGGTCTGGAAGTTCAGCAGCGCTTCCAGGCGCCCCTGACTGATCTCCGGCTGGTACGGCGTGTAGGCCGTGTACCAGGCCGGATTCTCCAGGATGTGCCGACGCAGCACGGGCGGGGTCAACGTGTCGAAGTAGCCCTGCCCGATCATCGATACGGCAATCGTGTTGTGGCTGGCGAGTTTCCGCAGCGCGTCGAGAGCCTCGTGCTCGGATGCCGCTGCCGGGAGCGCGTCGAGGCCGGTGGCGAGGCCACCGTGCAACTCATCCAGGATGCTGGCCGGTACCGCCTTCTCGGCGAGCTCACCAAGGCTGGCCACACCGATGGTGGCGAGCATGGTGTCGATATCGGCGGCGGTGGGACCGATATGGCGATCGGCGAAAGACATGACACTCCCGAAGGGCCGAGTCGCGCGGCGGGCACACGACAGCATCTCCCCTCCCTCTGTCATCAACCCGGTGCGGGCGCCTGAGAGATTCGGTCGTCTCACCGGGCCAATACCCGGACGAGAGCCTTTCCCCGTCGGCGGGTGATCCGCTCACAAGATCGGATCACCACTTTTCAGAGGCATCGGGGCCGAGAGCGGTTCGGGGGCCTGAGAGATTGACGGAGAGGTGTTGCTCCTTCGGCGGCCATGACTGGCGGTCATGACACTCTCCCGCCCACGGGCGATGCCTGACCAGCTTACGCGAGTTAACCCGCGGGTCCAGACAGCCGAGTAGGTACCGACGAATCAGCCGATCTTGCGGGCACGATCCTTGCGGCGGGAAGCCAGCTCGTCCTCGGGCGCCTCGATGGTTTCGCCACCGTCGGCGCGCTCCCCCGGGAACTCGGCGATGGCACCGGTCAGTTCGCGCATGGCGCCGCTGACCGCGATGCCGAACACACCTTGTCCGCCCTGGAGCAGGTCGACAACCTCTTCGGCCGATGTGCATTCGTAGACAGTGGTGCCATCGGAGAACAGCGTGATGTTGGCCAGATCCTCGACGCCACGCTGACGCAGGTGTTCAACGGCAACCCGGATGTTCTGCAGTGAGATCCCGGTGTCCAGCAATCGCTTGACGATCTTGAGAACCAGGATGTCCTTGAACGAGTACAGGCGCTGGCTGCCGGAACCGGCGGCGCCACGGATCGAGGGAACCACGAGCGAGGTGCGGGCCCAGTAGTCGAGCTGGCGGTAGGTGATGCCAGCAACCTGGCAAGCACTGGGTCCGCGGTAGCCGACGAGTTGGTCAGGAACGGAGTCATCCGGGAAAAGACCCGGCTGGACAGGCCCGGCAGACGCGGAGTCGGCGGAACCGGTGGCGCCGTTGTCCAATGTCATCTCCAGCTGCCCCTGCTGCGGCTCTTCAACCACTTCTGCTCCCTCTCGCGATCGCTTCTCCGGCTACCGTCCCGTGGTTCTCAGTTCGCCGGTAGTGCGTTCGTCCAAGCACGAATCCTCCGAGCATACGCCCTTTGCGCTGCCCCGTGCCGGCCGCTGAGTCAAATTATGGTCCCCGGGAAATCACGGTCAATGCGACGCGCCCGGGCCGTGACTGTAAAGGTCAGGTTGAGACTTACTCGTTACTTAAGGCCCTGTCACGGGCCTTCCGTGGCCTTGAAGTCGTCGGGAGACACGCTGTCGAGGAACTCCTTGAACTTCTCTACCTCGTCTTCTCGCAGCGCTCCGCCGGAATCCTCATCGTCCTCGTCGGGAATGATCAAGCCCGCCTCGGCCAGCACGGCTTCCTCGACGTAAATCGGAACTCCCACGCGTAGCGCGATTGCCACCGAATCCGATGGGCGCGCCGACACCCGGATGTCGCTGTCGAAAACCAGGTCCGCGTAGAACGTCCCCTCCTGAAGATCCACGATCCGCACCTCTTTGAGCGAATGCCCAAGGGCAGCAATGAGATCACGGATCAGGTCATGGGTGAGTGGCCGCGCCGGTTCTACCCCCTGTTGCTCCAGGGCGATGGCCGCGGCTTCGGACTGGCCGATCCATATCGGCAGGTAACGATCGCCGGCAGACTCCCGCAGCAACAACACCGGCTGGTTCTGGGGCTGTTCCACGCGGATTCCCACGACTCGAACTTCGCTCATCGTGCCTCCAACACCAGTGCTTCTGTCGTACCGCGAGTCTAGTCCTCAGCGATCGAGGACGCCGCGCACCGCGGACTTGATCATCGCGCCGTGGAGCGCGATGGACAGCGCCGCCACCTCTCGGATCAGGTCATCGGCGCGGTCGCGGGCTCCTGCCTTGTTGGCTTTGACGGTTGGGCCCACAATCTGGGCGATGAGATCGGTCTCTCGATCGACCGCGGAGCGGAACGTGCGCAGATGCCGCGGCTCGACGCCGTAATCGGCCAGCTCAGCGGCGCACTGAACGATCAGGACCGTGTACTCGTCGAAGAAACCGCCCGGGCCGGCGGTGATGATCCCCGCCTTGATGAGCGAGGTCAGCAGCACCTCGTCCGCACCGGAGCGCGACAGCAGGTCCTCACGGCTGAGCCGCGTAGGACGCGTAGATGAGATTCCTTGACGGGCAATACTGTTGGTGCTGTCGCCATCGGTGATGGCAAAGAGACGAGGGCCGCCGGTGAAACCCGCCACATCCGGCAGTGCTCCGTCGGGCTGCGCGTCGAGTTGCTCCTTGATCACCTTCAGCGGCAGGTAGTGATCACGCTGCGCGGTGAGGATGAACCGGAGCCGCTCGGCGTCATAGGCCGAAAACCGGCGATACCCCGACGCGCTACGCGACGGGGTAACCAGTCCCTCTGATTCGAGGAATCGAATCTTCGAGATCGTGACGTCCGGAAACTCCGGACGCAACAGGTCGAGTACCGACCCGATCGACATTCCGGTGAGAGCCGGCCGGTCGGGAGCTGTCACTGGCCACCCGGGGCGGTGTCATCGCCTGCCGACTTCGGCCCGGTCAGGAAGACCAGACGGAACTTTCCGATCTGCACTTCGTCGCCGTTGGCGAGCACCGCTGAATCCACCGGCTCGCGGTTGACATAGGTGCCGTTGAGGCTGCCCACGTCGACTACCTGGAATTCATCACTGTCAAGCCGGAATTCGGCGTGACGGCGACTCACCGTGACGTCATCGAGAAAAATGTCGCTGTCGGGGTGCCGTCCGGCCGATGTGGTTGCTTGATCGAGCAGAAAGCGCGATCCCGCGTTGGGTCCACGCTTGACCACCAACAGTGCCGAACCGGCGGGCAATCCCTCGACACCCGACACATCGTTACCGGCCTGCGCGGGCGCTTCCAGCTCGGTGGCGAAATCGGCGCGGAACACCGAGGTCGTCTCCGCGGTGACCTCGCCTGACGTGTCGTCCTTGTCGTTATCGGTCACCATCGCTCCTTCTTCCTCGCCCCTGGAGGATTCGATTGTCAGTGCGGATCTCGTTGAGCATGACGCCCTTCGCGACCCTCATCGCCGCTCATTTCCGACCGTACCGTCTGACTGCCCGTAACGGGCCACCTCTGCCGTATCCGCCAGTGGTCCACCCGAAATTGTGGTCATCGGACTGGTTGGAGAACTGGTGCCCTCCTAATCGGTGGCGTCACCATATCCCGATGCGTCTAAGAGGTCATTAAGAGCCGCGTCGAGATCGGCCTCGCTGGCGACCTCAAGATCGACCAACCAGCCCTCGCCGTATGGATCGGAATTCACCAGCTGCGGGTTGGAGTCCAAATCGCCGTTCGCGGCAACAACTTTCGCGGTGATCGGCGCGAAAAGGTCCGATACGGACTTGGTGGATTCCACCTCGCCGAACGTCGAGCCGGCACTCAGGTCCGAGCCCACATCCGGCAGCTGAACAAACACCACGTCGCCGAGCTGCGACTGTGCGTAGTCGGTGATTCCGATACGCACGGTGCGCTCACCGGTGCGCCGCACCCATTCGTGTTCCTCGGTGTAGTGCAGGTCGGCAGGAATTTCGGTCACGGTGAATCATCCTTGCTCTCGGTCAGTGGTCTGCGTGGTCGCTGGCCTGGGGGCTACTTGCCGGGCTGAGCGTATTGGCGCGGTTTCGGTTCTCGCAAGGTGGTGATGTCTACGCGCGCCGGCTGGTCGATAGTAACGCCGCCGCCAACCCTCGAGACGGTGTCGACGGCACCGCCCGGAATGTTCATCGCCGCCGCGAGTGTCGGTGGATCGCCTATCGCCAGAACCGAATACGGAGGTGTCAGGAGCACGCCGTCGACGATGAGCTGTCCTGGGGCCCCGGTGACCCAGGAATCGGCCCCAATGCGCACCGACTGGTCGCCCGACTTGATCTCGATGGCCTCGGCACCGGCCGCCCGTAGCTCGTTGATGATGTCCAGTAGGGCTTCTGCGCCCAGGCCCTGCCCCGGATCGTCAATGGTGAGGATCACACCAGGACCGGTGGCCCCGACGGTCCCCGCCATGATGGACAGTGCGGACAGTCGGGCCTTCGCGTCGTTGATCACGGCCTGGTTGCCGGTTCCGCTGGCGCGCATCGTGATAAGGCTCTGCTGCAGATCCGCGATCTCCTTGTTCAGGTTGGCATCGCGCTGCTGCAGGGAGTCCAGCAGCACCAGCAGGTCGGCGGGTCGCGCGGTGTCCAGGCCATCGCCGGATTCGGTTTGGCGGACCTGGGTGGTGATCGCCAGGCCCAGCAGCGCGCACAGCGCGACGCCCAGCACTCCAAAGATGACCTGAGTACGCGTCGGCGGACGGCGCGTTTTGGGCATCTCATGCTTGCCGGGGTGCGGTTCGTGCTGTGCATCGGTCATCGGCTTATGCCCCAAACAACCTGCGCCGCAGGGCGGCTGCGTTTCCGAAGATCCGAATGCCGAGAACGACGATGATGGCCGTGGACAGCTGCGTACCGACCCCAAGCTGGTCGCCCACGAACACGATCAGCGCCGCTACCAGCACGTTGAACACGAAGGAGACCACGAACACCTTCGAATCGAAGATCTGGTCCAGGTAGGCCCGAGCGCCGCCGAAAAGAGCGTCGAGCGCCGCGACCACCGCGATCGGCAAGTACGGGGCGACCGCGTCGGGCACGTTCGGGTGAAACACCAGCCCCAAAACCACGCCGATCGCCAGCGCGACTATGCCGATCATCGTTTACTTCCTCTCCTGTTCACCGTCCGGGTCACCTCACCGGCCTCCTGCTGGAATTTCCTTGGCGTACTTGACGTCCCGATTAACCGCGGGAGCCAGCTGAACGTTCTCCTGGGTGCCCAGGGTGAGTCTGATGCCGTAAGACTTCTGCAGAAGCCGCATCCTGGCCATTCCCGGGCTGCGCTCGAACGAGGATTTCATGGTGTTCGCGGGGCCGACGGCGACAATCCGGTACGGCGAGCTGATGGGCTGGTTGTCCACCAGGATCGCTCCCCCGGCCTGACGCATCGTGACATTCGGGCCTATGCGGACATCTGATACCGAAATCGCTTCTGCACCACTGTTCCACAGCGAGTTCACGACGAGCTGCATGTCGCGGTCGAGGATGACCTGCTGGCTGCGTGGGATGCGTTCCTTCGAGACGTCCGAGAGGTCACCTGCACTGCCAGGGTCGGCCAGCGTGACGATCAGCGCCGGTCCGCGTACGTCGGTGCTCGCCGCGGCAAGACCCAAGTGGTCCAATCGATTCAGCAGCTCCTTGCCCTGCTCGTTGCCTTCCAGCTGACTGCGCCGAGCACCGGCCACCTCTGCCGCCAGCTGGTCTCGCGTCGACTCCAGGGCCCCGGAATCGCGCTGTTCACTGCGGATACTCGCCAGCAGTCCCTGCTTTTCCTGCATGACGCCGGGCGCGATACGGGTGGTCTGGGCGATCGCCGCCGCGAAGACCGTGGCAATGGCGACGGCAGCGACTGCCTGCCAACCCCATTCAGCCAGGCGTGAACGCGGCGGGGCGCCGTCTCGGCGTGCTGCGGCCGCCTCGGCGTATCCGGCGTCCAGGTGATCAGAGAGCAGCGTGCGCAGCAGCGACGGCACCGGGTTGCGCTTGGGCCGGTTCGCACTGTGGTGCCCCAGCCCCTCCTCGGGTTCGAAACCACCCATGAGATGCGGCCCGTTGCCGTGTATGGGGTCCTCGGCACTCATATCAGGTGCTGACCTTCGGCAGCTGCCGGACCACCATCACGATCTGGGCGACGTAAAGCACGAAAGTCCACAGATACATCCCCAGACCCCAAATCAGGAATGCCCACCCGCAGGGGCCGATTATCCTGCCCCACAACGAGTCCCATTCACCGATGAGGATCAGCGGAAATGCCGACATCAGCGCAAACGTCGCGGCCTTGCCGATGTACATGACGGGCAGCGCCTCGATTCCGCGACTACGCACGATGGGCAGTCCGAGCGTGAGGATAAGGTCGCGGGCCAGCAGCGTGAGGACGATCCACCACGGGACGATGTCCCGGATCGCGAAGGCGATCGGTGTGGTCACCATGTACAGCCGGTCGGCAGCCGGGTCCAGGAGCGTGCCCAGGTGCGAAGACTGGTTCATCAGACGCGCGATCTTGCCGTCGGCCCAGTCGGTGAAGCCGCTGAGCATCAGAATGGCAACGGCCCAGCCGTCGGCGTGTTTGACCAACAGCAGGTACAGGAACAGCGGAATGAAGGCCAACCGAATGACGCTCAGCACGTTGGGGACCGTCAGTATCCGGTCGTCTCCGGAGGGCGGTTCGGCGGTTCCCATCCGGCCACCCTCTCATATTCGCGAAGGTATGCCCCGCGCAAATAGACGGTCTGTCGTCAGCTGAAGACGCCAGGCAGGTTCAAGATCGACAGGCTGTCGTTCTTGCGCGGGTCGTCGTGAATCATGTACGTCCACGTAGAGGTCGGCCGGGCAAGCTTCGACAGGTCCAATCCCTGTTCCTCGTCAACCAGGTTGGCGGTGTCGAAGGTCTGCTGCGCCGCTTCCACGGCGTCGGCGGCCAGCGACGCGAAGGCGTCGACGGCGAGCCGGTGGAACTCGTCGATCGGGTTCTGCCGCCCGAGCGCGCGCAGGTGGATGCTCTCGCGCACATCGGAGAGGTACGCCAGGTGGTCAGCCCAGCCCCGATCGAGGTGGTACAGCATGATCTCCCGTGAGATCCGCTCCAGGCGTTCTTCGGAAAGCTCCTCGGCCAGCTCGTCGTAACGCTCAGCGGAGCGCTCCTGGAGTTCCTTACGCGCGGTGTCGGTGCGCAGCAGGGTGTCGCGGCGCTCGGAGATGATGGCGCGCTGCTGGGCGATCAGCTGGTTGTACCGCCACGTGTTGGCGTGCAGGTCGAGCATCGCACCCTCGGCGACGCGCTGGGCGTGGTCAATGAGCCCGCCGGCCTTGGTGCTGACAATCTGCCCATTCTCGTCTGTCTCGGTGGGCAGCTTGGCCGAATCCAGATATGCGACAACGACCTCGTCCTCCCAGCTGGAGAAGAAGACCGACGACCCGGGGTCGCCCTGGCGTCCCGCACGTCCGCGCAGCTGGTTGTCGAGTCGTTCAGTGCGGTGCCGCCCGGTGCCCACGACGTGCAGCCCGCCCGCTTCGACGACGGCGTCGTAGTCGGTCTCCTCGGAGCCGCCCAGGCGGATATCGGTGCCGCGTCCGGCCATCTGGGTGGAGACCGTGACCGCCTTGAGCGCGCCGGCCTCGGCGATGACGCGGGCTTCCTCGGCATCGTTCTTGGCGTTCAGCACAACAGCCGGAACCCCTGCACGCACCAAACGGTGATGCAGTGCTTCGGATTCGGCGACATCGTGCGTGCCCACCAGCACCGGCTGCCCGGTGGCATGGATCTCGGCGATATGGGCGACGATCGCGTCATTCTTACTCGCCTCGGTGATGTAGACGCGGTCGGGCTGATCTTCGCGGATGTTCGGGGTGTTGGGCGGGATCGGCGAGACACCGAGTTTGTAGAACTGCCGCAACTGCTCACCGGCCGCCAGGGCCGTACCGGTCATTCCGCTGACACGCGGATAGCGGTTGATGAGTGCCTGCACGGTGATGGTGTCGAGAACCTCACCGGTATCGGTGGTTTCGATTCCTTCCTTGGCTTCGACGGCTGCCTGCAGGCCATCGGGCCAGCGCTGCAACGTCGCGATGCGTCCACGCGAGGAGTTGATGAGGTGCACGGCGCCATCGCGCACGATGTAGTGCACATCGCGCTCCAGGAGCACATGTGCGTGCAGGGCCACATTGACCTCGGTGAGGGTCGTCCCGACGTGGTGTTCGGAGTACAGGTCGATGTTCCCCAGCTGCTTTTCCAGCTTTCGGGCTCCGGTATCGGTCAGGAAGATGTTGCGGCGGTCGTTATCGGCCTCGTAGTCCTCGCCGGCGACCAGCTCACGGACCGCCTCGATGACCTCCGAGCTCGGCGCTTCACGATGGCTGGTTCCGGCCAGCACCAGCGGCACCAGAGCCTCGTCGACGAGCACCGAGTCGGCCTCATCGACGACGGCGACATCGGGGCTCGGCGACACCAGGGCATCGACATCGATCGCCAGCTGGTCGCGCAGCACGTCGAAACCGATCTCGTTGACCGACCCGTAGGTGACGTCACAGGCGTAGGCCTCACGGCGTTCGTCAGCCGTGGATTCCTCGGTGATCCAGCCGACCGTCAGCCCCAGGCGTTCCAGGAACGGTCCCATCCACTCGGCATCACGGCGGGCCAGGTAGTCGTTGACCGAGATGACGTGCACGCTGCGTCCGCCCAGCGCATAGCCGGCGGCGGTGATCGCACCGGTGAGAGTCTTGCCCTCACCAGTGGCCATCTCGATGACGTCGCCGTCGAGCATGCGCAGAGCGCCCAGCAGCTGAACATCGAACGGGCGCTCGTCAATGGTCCGCTCGGCGGCCTCACGCACTATCGCCAGAAACTGGCCGATGTCCTTGGATTCGATGCCCTCGGACAGGTCGAGTTTCTTGGCCGCCTTGGTGAGTTGTTCGTCGGTGAGGTCCTTGGCCTTCTCGTCGTACTTCTTCGAGGCATCCACGAGCTCCAGCGACTGGCTCTGGTTCTTGTCGGTGGCGGCACCGAGGAGCTTCCAGAACTTCCCGGTGAACCGTGAGGCGGTGTTCGACTTGCGCACATGCACACGGTACGCGGTGCGATTCGGCTTCCCTGCGGGAGCGATCACAGGTCGACGATGAGTTCTCCCGTGCCGGACCGATCAGCGCAGCGCGATACGCACGGCAGCATGCAGCCCGCTTCACGTTCGGGCCCGGTGAGCAAGGTGTCATGGTGCTCCACCGCACCACCGATGACCGTCACTTCGCATGTCCCGCAGAAGCCCTGTTTGCACGAGTACGCCGTGTGAGGGTTGTGCCGCAGAATCGCCGCCAACGCGCTCTCCTCGGCCGACACGCTGATTCGTTCACCGGTGCGGGCAAGGACAACGGTGAATGGCGCCCCGTCCACAACCGGCGGTGCAGAGAACCTCTCGTAGTGCAGCTCCACGTCTGGGCGATCTAGCAGCGCGGTGCGCAGCAGCTCCAGCATGGGGATGGGACCACAGCAGTAAACGGCGGTCGCGCCGGGAATATCGCCGAGCAGGTCGACCGCGGAGGGAAGGCCGTGTTCGTCATCGGTACGCACGGTGATCTTGTCTCCGAAAACGCCGAGCTCATCGAGGAATGGAATCGAATCCCGGCTGCGCCCCGTGTAGACCATCGACCAGTCCAGGCCGAGGCGCTGCGCGGTCATGAGCATGGGCAGGATCGGCGTGATGCCAATGCCGCCTGCCACGAAACGCAGGCGGCGAGCGGCTGACCCGAAGCCAGGGACGGCCATGGGCAAGCCATTTCGTGGTCCTTTGACCCGCAGGAGGCTGCCCTCATGCAAGGTGTCATGCACCTCGATCGAGCCCCCACCGCCATCTGGCACCCGGCGCACCGCGATCCGGTAGCTGTCGCGGACCGCAGGGTCACCGCACAGGGAGTACTCGCGCATCCGCCCCGATTCCAGGAGAAGGTCGAGATGCGCGCCGGCGGTCCACGGTTCGAGCTCACCACCGTCGGGCGCAGTCAGAGTCAGTGCGACCACGTTCTCGTCATGGGCAACGACGTCGCGGCGGGCGACCTTCAACGTTTGTATCCGATTGACTTCGGGAGGTTCGGCTTGCGTAGAAAACGGTGCGAGCAGACTGAAGGACGCACCAAGTATTTCGCGTACTCCACGAGCCGCCAACAGCAATGGATCGCGCACAAATCTGCCGCGGACGCTGGGTGGCACCTTCGAGATCTCCGCGTCCAGCGGCAGGAACGGCGAGCTATGCGATCGCCGCGATTTGAGGTCAGTGTTCACAAGGCGGCACTCCGTGCGCCCGGCGAGGAAGCCAGGTACGCGACGGCCTGTGCCGTCGATCCGACCTCTTCGGGGTGGAAGCTGGGCCGAAAGTACGTGAATGTCGCCGAGAACAAAGACCAAAGTCCGGGCAAGAGCCCGCGGCGCGCGGCCCTGAAGTACTCGAACCAGAATCGTGGATATGAGTAATTGACCGTTGAATCTTCCCGCAGGATAAGAAAGATCCCACGGGTAAGCACCGGGATCAGGGCGACTGCGACCAGCGCCATCGCACGGCTGCGCTGCAAGTAGCTAGTGCTGAAGTAATTCGCGACATCATGGGCCACGTTGCGATGTTCCATCTCCTCCGCACCGTGCCAGCGCAAGACGTCCGTCATCGCCGGGTCGGCGTTGTGCTCGACCCAGGTGGCATTCAGCGCGAAGTCGCCGAGCACTGCCGTGTAGTGCTCGGCAGCGGCAATAAGCCACAGTCGCTGAATGAGGTGGTTGTAACGCGCACGCGCCGACCGTGATCGCAGGGGCCCCAGCGCTTTTCGGAACAAGTATTCGGACTGACGCAAGTAAGGCCCGGTATTGATGCCGTGAGCCTCTAAGAATTCACCGACCGCCCGGTCATGAACTTCAGCATGCATAGCTTCCTGGCCGACGAAACCACGCATCTCGCGAGCGAGCTTCTCGTCCTTCACATAGGGCAATGCCTCAGCAAATGTAGCGCAGAACCATCTCTCGGCCTCCGGCACCAAAATATGTAGAACACTGAGCACATTGGAGGCAACGGGCTCTTGCGGAATCCAATGCAACGGCGTGTCACTTAAGTCGAACGAGACATCTCTCGCGCGTATCTCGATGTCCTGAGGTTCATGGACCGCCGTCATCAAAACCCGCCTCTCACCGGTGAAAAAGCGCCTACGAGTGATATCTTTCACTCGAATTGAACGAAAAGTAACATGGCGCGGCCAACGGATCTACGGCTTGCCGGTCACAGGAGATGGCCGTATGTGTGCCATGTCACAGCGACCTCGAGTGCTCGGTACACGGCGAATCAGCGTGGAGCCTCAGCAATATTACTGCGTGGTCAGGTATGGCTCAGATGACAACCTGCCGTGACCTCGCGTAGGCGAGGCCACGGCAGGTCATAGGACACGACTACCCCGCGAGCAGCCCCTTGGCGATGTGCGTGATCTGAACCTCGTTGCTGCCGGCGTAGATCATGAGCGACTTGGCATCGCGCGCCAGCTGTTCGACGCGGTACTCGGTCATGTAGCCGTTGCCACCGAAAAGCTGCACGGCATCCATCGCGACATCGGTGGCAGCCTCAGAGCAATAGAGCTTGATGGCCGAGGCTTCCGCCAGGGACGGCGTCTTGTTCTCCGAGAGGCTCTCGATGGCGTGAAACAGCATGTTCCGCACGTTGAGCCGGGCCACTTCCATCTTGGCCAGTTTGAGCTGGATCAGTTGGAACTGGGCGATCTCCTTGCCCCACAGGGTGCGTGTCTTCGCATAGTCCAGCGAGAGCCGCAGGCACTCCTCGATGACACCGAGTGCGAGCGCTGCCACGCCGATACGTTCCATCGAGAAGTTGGCACGGGCGCTGTCGCGGCCGTCGCCCTGATCATTGGCTTCGGATTCGCCGAGGAGCCGGTCTTTACCCAGACGGACATTCTCGAAGAACAACTGGCCGGTGCGGGAACTGTGAATACCCATCTTGCGGAAGGGTTTCGACTGCGTGAAGCCCTCCATGCCCTTGTCGAGAACAAAGGTCAGCACCGTGCGGTCCCGCTTGTCGACCGAAGGGTCCTTCTCATCCAGCTTGGCGTAGACGACGATCACATCGGCATCGGGTCCATTGGTGATGAAGGTCTTCTGGCCGTTGAGGATGTAGTCCTCGCCATCGCGGGTGACATACGTCTTCATGCCGCCGAATGCGTCCGAGCCCGAATCGGGTTCGGTGATGGCCCACGCTCCCACCTTCTCGTAGGTGACCAGCTCGGGCAGCCATCGCTCCATTTGCGCGGCCGTGCCGCGGGAGGCGATGGTCGGGACGGTCAGGCCCATGCTCACGCCCATGCCCGTCACCAAACCCATACAGACACGCGAGATTTCGCTGGTGAGCACGAAACCCATACCGGCCGACCCGCCCGCGAGCCCCATGACTCCCCCGCCGTCGGACTTCTTGGAGTCCTCTAGCGGCTGACCGGCCGCCAGTGCGGCCTCCCGCGTCTTCTTCTTCTCAATCTGCTTCTGCAGCGCCTCTTTGGCAAGAGCGTCGATGCCGAAGGTTGCGAACATCTTTCGGATGATGGGGTACGGCTCCATCTCACCGGACTCCAGCGCATCGACGTGAGGCCTGACCTCCTTGTCGATGAACTGGCGAACGGCGTCACGCACCGCGAGGTCAATGGGTGACCAGTCGAGCATGTCTCCTGCTTTCTCCTGTGAAAGTGATCGACGTCGGCAGACCCGGTTAGCCGAGTTCCTTGGCCAGCAACTCTTTGAGGCGGGCGACGGAGTTTTCGAGCTCTTCCTGCACGGCCTTGTCGATGGCCGTGCCGATTGCCCCGGTGAGCATCTGCCCGGTGAAGGACGAGTCCACGTTCACCCGGGTGTTGTCGGCATCGATTTCCTCGACACTCGACTTGATGATGGCCTCGACTCCGGCCATACCGGTCCCGCCCAGCTTGAAGGCGCCCTTCTTGGCGGACAGCACCTCGTCTGCCGGGGTGAACTCCTGCACGGTCCACTCGACCGTGTTGGCCATGCCCATGAGGGTGACGATTTCGGAGAACTTGGTGCCGACCTTGATGTCCTCGATCGCCGGGACATCGCCCTTGAATCCGGTGTGGATGGTCATCCACTCGTCGTATTTGTTGAGATCCGGCAACACCGACCAGAGCTTGTCGATGCTGTACGGGAGGTCGATGCTGGAGTGCAGCTCGGACATGGGCGGAAGACTCCTTTGTCATTGGTCTGGCACGGATTAGCACCAGCGGTTCCGAACGTAACATACATACCCTCGTGTATGTAAGATGCAATTACCGCTGATCTCGCACTGCGCGCCGACTAAATGCAGGTGTACTGCCGTCAAATACCGACAGACCTGTGGGTGGATGGGCCCGATTCGGCGGCTACCCGGCAGTAGCTCAGCGCACGTTACATACAACTGTGCTCGTATGTATTACAGTGGCGCACATGACCACCCCCGAGGGCGCGGGCAACGACGCGGCGCCCCTCGCCACTGGACTGTCCGAGAGTGGGACACAACCGCCCGGCCCCCCGGAATCTACCTCGGAATTCGCCGCGGCAACGGCGAATTCGCAACCAGCCAGGGGGGCGATCGATATCGAGATCACCCGCCCGCGGGTCACGTTGCATCCACCCCCGCTAAGAGTGGAGGTCGGACGCGTCGGCATCGCCGCGTCCCGACTGGCCAGTTCGGGAGCCCGCCTGCTGGTGCGGCCCCGTCGCGGGAAGTCTCTGGAGGTGCGCGCGGCACACGAGCTGCGCCGGACCTTCGCCCTGATGGGTCCCACCTACGTGAAGCTGGGGCAGCTCATCGCCTCCTCCCCCGGCGTCTTCCCCGAGGCACTGTCCAACGAGTTCCGCACCCTGCTCGACAGAGTTCCGCCGGCGTCATCTGAACTGATCCACCAGACCGTGCGGGAGCAGTTAGGAGCTGATCCAGCAACGATATTCGCAACATTTGATGAGCACCCATTCGCTTCTGCGTCCATAGCCCAGGTGCACCACGCCACCCTGAAGACAGGTGAACGGGTGGTAGTGAAGATTCAGCGGCCGAAGATCCGCACCCGGTTGGCCGCCGATATCCGAATCTGGGGCCGGCTGGCTCGGGTCGTCGTCAAAACCGATCTGGGCCGCGCCACCAATGCGACCGAGATCATCGAGGATTTCGAGCAGAACCTCAATGAGGAGCTGGATTTCGCGGCCGAGGGCCACGCCATGGAACAGTGGATCGCCAGTTTGGCCGACACCGAGTACGGCGACAAGGTGCGGGTCCCCAAGGTGTTCTGGCAGTACAGCACCGAACGGGTACTCACGATGGAGTATGTCGAGGGAATCCGGATCGACAACGTCACCGAGCTCGCCGCGGCCGGTTTTGACGGGGTCGGATTGGTCAAGGCCATCGTCTACTCACTGTTCGAGACGGGATTTCACAAGGGACTCTTTCACGGCGACCTACACGCGGGCAATCTCTTGGTGGATTCCAACGGCCGAATCGTGTTCCTGGACTTTGGGATCGTGGGCCGTATCGACGAACGCAGCCGCAAGATCTTCACCGAGATCATGGTCGATCTGTTCGTCAAGAACGATCATGCGGCCGTGGCGCGCGGCATATACAAACTCGGCGCCATCGGCGATCGAGGCAAGCCGGCCGATTCCACGACTGCCGCCAAGACCATCTCCGATTTCACCAATCCCCTACAGCAATCCAAGCTTTCGGCAATCTCCTACGGACAGCTGGGTAAGCAGCTGGCGATGATGGCCAAGGAATACGACGTGCGACTCCCGCGCGAGCTGGTACTGATCTCCAAGCAGCTGCTGTATGTGGAGCGCTACATGAAGCTGCTGGCGCCCGACTGGGCCATTCTCTCGGATCCGTCATTCATCGGATACTTCGGGAACATGGTGATCCAAGCCGAGCAATCACGCATGGAGGAAGCAGCGGCACGCGAGTCCGGCCCTAGTCGGAAAGACTGAGCTTTCCGGTGTCGATGGTGCGTAACGCGGAATCCAGTGGCGCACCGACCGTCGGCGACTCGACGATATTCAGCAGCATCGACTTGGCGCGCGCCCAGCGTTGATCACGAGCCTCCTGCGGTGCGGTCATGCTGTTGACCAAGATCCCACGAACGGCGTCCATGGCGGTGAGTGTGATGTTGCGAATGACCCGCAGCTCTTCGTCGGTCTGACTTACCGATTGACCCAGCGTCGAGAACTGCTGCATCACAATAAATTCGAACTGGTCCATCTGAGCCGATAGTTCGGGATCGGTTCGCGCGGCAATCCATAGCTCCATGGTGGCGATGAACATCGACCCCTGATGCATTCGCCAGAGCGCATCCAGACAACGACTGACGAAGTCGGTTCCACTCTCACTGTCCAGCGCTATCAGCTCGGAAAGAATCTCCTGTCCTTGCTTGAACGCCAAATGCCGCACCGATTCTCCGAGAAGTTCGGATTTCGACTGAAAATGGTGCACAAGTGCGCCACGGGTGACGCCGGCGCGTTGCGCCACGCGCGTTGTGGTGGTGCCCGCGTATCCATATTTGACCAGGCAATCCACTGTGGCGTCCAGGAGCCTGCTGCGCATGGCGGCGCTGCGTTCTTCCTGAGTGCGTCGCCCGGCACGATGATCGCGGGTAGCAGGCCGTGCTGGGCTGCCAGCGGTGCGTGTCATTCTCCGACCTCATCCTTGATTTCTTCGCGGGCCTGCTGATACTCCGATATCAAGGTTCCGAAGTAGGTGAGTATTTCCGGGTCCCCCACCGGCTGCCAGTCCGGCGCAAGCAGTTTGGTGTACCGCTCGACATAGAGCAGTTGCTTGCCCACCAGGATGAATTCCTTGGGGAGGATAGCGTCGTGCTCGCGCCCCAACGCGGTGAGCTGTCGGCCGATCGTGCCGTAGGAGATCTTGCCCAATGAGGTACCCATGGGACGGGTGACCTTCCGAAGCGACTCGGCAACCTTGGCCGGGTCGGCGCCGGGATCGATGGCCCCCAATTTGATCAGGGTGCGCGCGGCCGCCTCATCATCGGGCTCGATGATGAGTGCACCGATCAACTCGCGCAGCGTCTTGCGGGTGCGCTCGTCGAGGCGGCCGACGATTCCGAAGTCCAGGAACACGATTCGCCCTTGCGGGTCCACCATCAGGTTTCCAGCATGCAAATCGCCATGGAAGGTGCCCGCGGCGAACGCCGAATCGAAAAGGGTGAGCATGAGGGTCTTGACCACCTCGGGGCCGTCGAAGCCGGCCGCGCGAATCTCATCCGCGTTGTCGATACGGATGCCCTCGACGTACTCCATGGTGAGCACCTTGTCGGTGCACAGCTCCGAATAGAGCTGGGGTACTCGCACCTTCGGTGCGTACTTGGAGCCCGCAAGGCCAGCGGTCCAGTCCCGCATGGCCTGGGCTTCCAGGGTGAAGTCGAGCTCCTCGGCGAGATTGGCCTCGAAATCCTGCATCACCTCGTAGATGTTCGACATGCGGCCCATCTCGGTGAGTTCCAGGCCCCGGGCGATTTGTTTGAGGATCTGCAGATCGGCCGCGAGCCTGGTGCGGATCGCGGGGCGCTGGATCTTGACGACGACCGCGGTGCCGTCCTTCAGGGTCGCCTTGTGCACCTGGGCGATGGATGCCGAGGCGAAGGGAACCTCATCGAAGGAGCCGAACACGTCCTCGGGTGGGGCGCCGAGCTCGTCGGTGAGCATGGAACGGATGGTCCGCGGGTTCGCCGGTGGTACCTGATCGAGCAGCGACCGAAACTCCGCGGAGAGGTCCTCAGGGAACATCCCCGGCGATGACGCGATGAGCTGGCCGAACTTGACGTAGGCGGGGCCGAGCTCGGCAAATGAACGGCGCATTTCCTTGGCGACCACCTGGCGCAGGTCGCGTTCGGTGGGACGTTGGCTCAGGATGCGCGATCCGGCCTTGAGGAGCTGACCGGCCGTGGCTGCCAGCCGATCGAACTGAATCTCGGCGGAAACCGGATCAAGCTTCCGGGGCCTCCGGGGCTGATCGGATGAATCGCTCATCGCGACTCCCTTCGTCCTCATCACCTACGTCGATGAGACATTACCGACAATCCGGTATGTATGTTAATCGAACGTCAGGAGTATCCGGGGATGACCAGGGAAGGAAGCCCTACCGGTGCAGGGCGCGTTCGACTTGGGCGATCCGATCGTCGGCGAAATCCAGCACGATCTTCGTGGGGTAGAGCGCGACCTTCAGTACGCGGATGAGCGGATTGACCACGTCGATGAGGGTCTCGAGGCTCGTCATCGTGTTAGCCAGGGTCGTGGTGGTCTCGGCCAGATTGTTCAACGTGAGGTTCAGCGAGTCGAGGGAGTCGTCGAGCCGCTCCAGGCTGGAGTCCAGGTGGTCGAGCATCGAACCCACCCGATCGGTGAGGTCGTGCACCTCAACAGCCATCGATTCGATATGTCCGACGGTGCCATCGATGTTCAGTGCGACGTTGGCCAGCTTGCGGATCTTACGGGCCGGGGCGGGCCGGTTCCCGTTGCTGGTATAGACCTCCGCCATTGGAGTCACCTTTCCGTTGCGCCCAGCCTAGGCGACATGTTCGCGGTCACCCACCGGCTATCCCGTGGGACGACCATTTGATGCACGTTTGTGACCGGCCTCACATAGCGTGCCAGATCGGATTAGCCGGTGGATACCCCTGCTGACGCGTGCGAACCTGCGCGCCGGCCGAAGAACGACGCTTCGCCAAGCCGGGTTCCGCTGCTGTAGCCCTTCCCGTCCTGAGCAATGTTCGAAGCGCTGGCGCCCGCCGCATAGAGACCCGATATCGGCTCCCCGGATTCGGCGAGCACACGTCCGTCCGCATCCGTACGAAGTCCACCTAGCGTGAATCCCGCATAGATCGCCTTACCAAGGGTCAGATCGAACGCACCCCATGGGCCGGTTCCCTGCGCGGCAAGGTATTTCGGGTACTTATGGAAGTCGGGGTCCTCTCCCCTGGCGGCATGTTCGTTGTACCGCTGCAAGGTCTTCTCAAGGTTTCCCGCCGGGATGCCCAGCGCCGCTTCCATTTCCGCGACGGTCTCCCAGCCATCGATGAACGGCGTCAACGGCAGGGTCGGCCGATCCATGTGCTCGGAGTCGACAATCAGGTAGGCGGCACTGTCGGGCTGATCCATCACGAACCCAGAGGTCCGGGAATGGTAGGAGTCTTCGGCGACGAATCGTTCACCGTTCTTGTTAACGATGATTCCTGTGAGCAATCCCGACGGCGGGTACACCGGAGCAGTCACGAAGATCTGGTTCATGTTGCGGGTGCCCGCACCCGCGGACACCCCGAGTCTGATGCCGAGACCGTCGTCGTAGGTACTGCCGAGCACGAAGGGTTTCTCGGCGAGCTTGGGGGTGTACTCGGCCACCATGGCGGGGTTCATGACGAATCCGCCCGCCGCGATGATCACTGACTTCGCGCGTATCGCACCGGTTTCCGCGAAACGTTTCCACGTGGCGCCCACGACCGCACTCTCCTCGTCGAGGATGAGCGCCGTGGCGCCGGTCTCATAGCGGATGGGTACACCCAGCTCGTCGGCACGCCGTGCGAGCAGGTCCACGACCATGCCCGCACCGCCGGTGTCGCCGGGCTTGGGCACCTTGTGTCCGCGTGGCGCCGGAACGGCCTGATCGCGGTACGGCCACACCAGCTCGTTGCCCGTGAACATCAACCCTTCGGTGTTGGGCTGGATGACCGCCTTCTCCGGATAGAAGCTGCGTTCGAACTGAAAACCCAGCGCCTCAAGCCAATTGAAATGATCGACGCTTCCGTCGCAGTACCGGCGGATCTTCTCCGGATCGGGATCCGGAGATACCGCCATGAGGTATTTGTACATTTCGTCGGCGCTGTCGGCATGTCCGGTGGCCTCCTGAACCGCGGTGCCGCCGCCGAGGTAGAAATGCCCGCCCGCCATGGCGGTGGTCCCGCCCGCGGAGGCGGCACGCTCAAGGGCGAGTACGCGTGCGCCCGCCTCGGCGGCCGAGACAGCGGCACATCCGCCGCCCATGCCGAATCCGATGACCAGTACATCTACCTCGTCAGACCACTCCGTGACGTCCTGGACCGCTACGGTTTCCGGTATCGCTGCGCTCATGCCTGCTCACTCTTGATGTAGTCGTAGAACGCCCGGATTTCGGACGGGACATGGGCCAGTTCCATGTACGGCAACGCGGCCTCAGGTGCCGAGAGGTACGCAAAGCGCATACCGCCGGGCATCACACCGTCTTGGACCACTGCCATGCCGCGTGCCGTGGCCTGTTGGACCGCAACGTCCATGTCGGGCGGTTCCACGCATACGTGGTGCAGCCCCGGGGGATGTTGTTCCAGAAACTCCGCATAGATGCTTACACCGCTGACCGGGCGGATCAGTTCGAGTTGCATGTCGTCGAGGTAGCTCAGCGCGATGGTCGCGGTGAAGTCGGCCGGCGCACCGCGATAGGTGCACGAGTCGGGGCCGAAGTGCACATCTGGAATTCGCGTCCATTTCTTGACCCCGAATACGGCACTGAGCATGCCTTCCGTGGCGTCGAGATCATCAGTAACCCAAGCAATTTGGGTGACGCGTCCAAATCCAGAAACATCCGGCGGCATTGCCGATGTGGTCATGGGCCGATAGTAGCGTCCGCTGTGGCGCCGGCCACTTCAGCCCGCGGTATAGGCCTGCGTGGTGCGATCTGCCATGCCTCGGGCTTGCGCTGGGTCCATACCGGAGGCAACGGCCGCCTCGTACCACCGTTCGCTGGAGCCGGCCATGAATGCGCGCCCCTCATCGCCGGCCGCCCAGGCCGCTCCTTCTTCGGGAGTAATCCGATCCTCCGGTGACGCGAGGTATCCGGCCAGGCCCAGAATCCCGGATTCCCAACCGACTCCGACGGCGCCCGGACCGAACTGCAGCCAGTGTTCGTCGTCGTCGCTGATATCGGAGATGTGTTCCAGGGTGAAGGTGGCCCGGTCGCCGGACTCGGGGGTAATCGTCACCTCGATCCAGCTGGTGGCGCCCATGGCTTCCCAGGACGCGCTGAACGAATGCGGCGCATCGCAGGTGAGCACGGTTCCAGATGCGTTGCCCTCCAATGAGTAATGGCCTCCGAGGCGCAGGTCTCCGGTGACCGGCAGGAACCACCGCGGGATGCGTTCGGCGTTGGTACAGGCATCCCATAGGTCTTCGGCGTTGGTGTCGTAGGTCTGACTGACCGTCACAACGCGCGCCTCTCGGGCCTGGAATGTCCTGGTGCCAACCGTGCGGCGGACGGCGTTGAGCTGATGCTGAACGTCGATCACGAGATGTTCTCCTTGTCGTTTCGGGGGCTTGCGGACGCGCGGTGCCGCTTGCCGCGGGATATCTCGGTAGCCAGCGCATCCAAATGCGGAGTCCAGTTGCGGCGAAAGGTATCGAGCCAGCGGTCCACTTCCCGGAGCGGCGCGGCATCCAGGCTGTAGAGACGTCGGGTTCCATCGGTGCGTACCGTTGCGAACCCGTTGTCGCGCAGCACCTTCAGGTGCTGTGACACCGCAGGCTGGCTTATCGCGAACTCCGACCGGATCACCTCGGTAACGGCACCCGAGGACATCTCCCCCGTCTGGATCAACTCCAAAATGCGCCGACGCACCGAGTCTCCGAGTATGTCGAAGGCGTGCACGCCGCAATATTAAAAGCCTCTACTTATATAAGTCAATAATTAAATACTAACCCCAGGTCAGCGGATCGAGCTGCAGATAGAACGCCAACCGGTCGGGGTCCGCACGTATCCCGTACGCGTCCAGGAACCGCCCACGCGCGGTTGCCGCCCGTGTGTCCTCTGGCCAGGTCTCCCGCGAATTGGCGAAGAGCAATGCGAGATCCGCATGCCGATCCGCCAGCCCGAGCCTGCCGAGGTCGATGAATCCGGCGACCGAAAAGCCGTCCGGAGCGATGAGGATATTCGGCAGACACAAGTCGCCGTGGCATACGGCCAGGTCGCCGGTTTCCTGGGCGAGGCGCGCCGGTACGTCGGCCGTGACACGCGCCAGGAGCTCCGCGGCAGGAACATCACGGTCCTCATCGGGCAGGAAGTCCGGATTGACGGCATCGCGGGCCACCACGTCACGCGCCAGCGCCATCATCGCGTCCAGATTCCGCGTGAAAGGGCACTGTGCCGTCGGCAGTGCGTGCAGTCGGCGCACTGCCTCGGCGATGGCGGGCCACGCCCTGTCCAGACCGTACGCGTCCAGCTGATCGGCGGGCGTGCCGCGGACGGCTGAGGTGATCAACACGGGGCCGTTGGGCCCCGGTGTCCATTCAAGGACATTCGGGCCCGGGATATCCCGAGCGCTAAGCCAGTCGATGCGATCTCGCTCTGCCTCCAGGTCGGCACCGCCCGTTTTCGCGTAGCGCGTGCGGTCGGCCGACCGGTAGACCAAGGCGCCGGACTCCCCTGTTGTGACAGGTTCCCAGGCCGAGAGGTCGATCAAACGCCCGTCCAGGCCGAATCGAGCCGGTGCGCGACGTCGATGGTGCGTGCCGCCATGGCCTTGGGGTTATCGACCTCGTCGGCGACGTATTTGGCGATGAACCGGCTGATCAGCTGATCGACTCCCGCCAGGATGCGCAACAGCTCGCCGCGAATGGTGTTTGAGGACACGTCGACGGTGATGTCTGACGGGCCGGGCGGTGCGACGTCGATGATCAGCTGCAGCGGCGCGGCGGCGCGGGCGGTCGCCTTCAGGTTGATATTGCCCGCGACGTTGAATCGGCTCTTGTCGAGCTTCAGGTCGATCAACAGATCGATGGCCAACGGCACCTGAATGTCGAAGGTGATGGTCTCGCCGGCGTTCCGGGTGACGATCGGGTCCAGGATCTGGACCTTCGCAGTGACCTTGGCGATCTTTCCGGGCCCTTGAGCCATGGGGCCGACCTCGAACGGTTCGCCGGCGATCGACGCGACCGCCGCCCGTACGCGGGCCTCGCTGACGGCTATCTCGAAGAACGCCCTGCCGAATTCCTCATACGAGAGGTATTGGTGGCCACTCGCCTCGCTATCCATAGTGAGAGATACGGTCTCATGGACGGGGCCGGAAGTGTGAACTGTCGGAGTGTCCGTGTGTCAGAAACCCCGAATCCGCACCAATCGATGCGACCGTCGCATCAGTAGCAAACATGTGATGATCATTACGCAGCATGTAGGTGGCAAGATGCCATATTCGCGGCTATGCGCCGACCGTAAGCAGGCCGTCGATGCAAGCAACTGCTGGTCACACCGGGGCCGATGGGTCTCAACCGCCCCGGCTCTCCGCGAGGGCATCGCTGGTGATTGCCCGGCGGACATTAGCCCTTCGTTCTTCGATCGTGCGGCCAAACTCCTGCATGAGCAAGGGGTTCCGGTGCACCAGCGTCTCGACCTGCTCGCGTTCGATCTGCACGACAGTGACTTCGCCAACGGCATACGCGCAACCGATCACCGGCTGACGAGTGAGCGTGCTCTGCCCAAGAAAGGAACCTTCGTCGAGAGTGCCGACCGATATCTCCGCGCCATCCGCACCGACCGCGGTGAGACGTACGCGGCCCGCGACGATGAACAGCATGTGGTTCGGCACCTCGCCTGAGCCCTGAATTTTTTCGTCGGCCCCGTAACGCTGGACTGTCGAATGCGAGATCAGCGCCTGCTGGTCGTCCAGTCCTATCCGCAATGTTGGTGCGACCACAGTTTGTATCGCGTCTGCGACGCGTTCCGGTGTGGAGAACGTCTCTGCGGCGTGATCGAGGTGAAGCCCTTCCCGGCGAGCGGCATACCAGATCCAGCGCAGGAAGGTCGCCTTCGCCTCGCCATCATCGTCAAAGGACAGCAGCGGGATAGTGGTGCGATATTCCATGCCGCCCAATGGGATTGATAATGGCGGTGCATCCAGGCGGAGCTGTGGCAGCTCGGCCGCCACCCGCAGCAACATGGCGCACACTCGATCTGGGGGGTCTTCGACAGAGAACACGCTGATGATCGCGATCTTGTGCCTGCCGACAGGGCGGCTCACATTGGTAAACGACGAGGTGGCCAGCACGGAGTTCGGGGTGATCTGCAGCCCGGTGTCAGTCTGCAGATGCACTGCACGCCAATTGACTTCGACGACGTGGCCATGCGCGGTCGGGGTATCGAGCCAGTCCCCTATCCGAAACGGCTGCTCGAAGAGCATCAACAGTCCGGAGACGATCTGGCCGACGGACTGCTGCAGCGCCAGTCCCATCACGATCGATGTCACGCCGAGTGCGGTGAACAGCCCCCGCACATTTGCGCCCCAGATGTAGGAAAAGATCATCGCGAGGCCGACCACGATCACGACGAACCGTGCGACGTCGACGAAGATGGCCGGCACCCGTTTGCGCCATGTCCCCTCGGGAGCACCGTGGAAAAGCGTGGCGCTCACGCCCGAGAGCACCAGCACCAACACCACGAAGGCGAAAAGGGTGCCCACGAGTCGCACCGACGTTGCCTCGGGCGGAATCTGTTTCGCCTCGATCAGCAGCAGTAGGAGTGCACCGAGCGGCAGCAGATAGTTGCGCAGCACGCTGACCGGCCGCACCAGGACGCTGTGCTTGCGGCGCAACGCCTGTTGCCACTCGGTCAGCGTGATCAACCCCAGGGGTAGCCCGAAGGCGATGCCAACAGACCAGAAGAACCAGGGAGACGTGAGGATGTCGGTCATCACTGATTCTCCGACAGCCGCCAGATCGGTTGTTCTTCCCCGTCGACCGTAACGGCTCCGGCCGATGTGAACTCGAAGGTTTCGCGAAGGGCATCGTGCACGCGCGAGGTGACGTAAATACCCTGCTGCGGCGAACCACTCTTCACCTGGTGCGCGAGATTGACTGCCGCTCCCCACATTTCGTAGACCATCGTGGGACGTCCGACAAGCCCACTGCTGACTGTGCCGGTGTCGACGCCTGCCCTCAGGCTCAGTTCATGTCCGGTTTCGCTATTGAATCGCCCGATGATTCCCTGGCATGCGAGGGCGAAGTCGATGATCCTGCGCACGTTGTCCAGCCGCGGAGTGTTGAGACCGCAACTTCCGAGGTAACCGTTGTGTGCCGTTCGTACCCGCTCGATTCCGAGATCATCGGACGCCGCATCGAGTTGGCGAACCAGATCGTTGACGAGCGCCAGTGAATCCTCGGAGGCCAGCTCGGCCTGGAGCCGATCCAGGCCGACGATGTCGGCGAAGATGACCGACACGTCATGACGTTCGGTGGCAATGAGCTCTTCGCCTTGCCGGTACCGTTCGGCGAAGGGTTCGGGCATCAACGATCGCAGCAAGCGGTCGTTTTCCTGGCGCTGTTCGGTGAGCAGGTCCTCCTTGATGGTCAGACTTCTACTCATTTCGTTGAATGCTTTTGTCAGATCCGCGATTTCATCACGCGTTTCGATCGGGATGGCAACGGTGTAGTCGCCGGCACTGATTCTCCGGGCCCCTTCTTCCAGCCGCCTGATGGGGCGGACGAAGAGCTGCGCGAAGAATGCGGCGGCCAGGCAGACGGCGAAGATGATGCCGGTGGTCGACACCACGATGGTCTTGGTGAACGACACCTCGTGTTCGAATGCCTCCGCGGTGTCGACCGTCGCGATCACCGACCAGTGCACATCGGAGTCCGGCAGCACCAGCGGTGCGTACGCCTGTAACGTCTCCTGCCCAAGGTAATTGGTGGCGATCAGGGTGCCCGATTGGCCACGTTGCGCCGCTTGGGTGGCGTCGGAGTCCACCGGCTGCACCAGTGTGGTTCCACCGAGCCGGATGGCCCTGTCTGCCACATCGGCGGGAGTTCCCGCCGCGACGACATCGCGCTTGTAGCGCAGCGGATCTTCCAGGAAAAGACGTGAATCCGAACGCATCAGACCGTCCGGGCCGGCCAGGTAAGACTCGCCGGTTTTGCCGATACCGGCTGCCTGCCAGCGTTTGTCGAAGGTCATCAGGCTGTTGATCTTCGACACCGGGAACTGCAAGGCCAGCACACCGGTTGCCCTGTCGTTGGGAATGACCGGTGCCACGATCCAGGCGGTGGGCTCATTCTCCGCCGGCTGATAGATCTCGAAGTCGGTGAACAGCACAAAGTCTGAATCGTTGGACGTCAGCGCTCTCTGATACGCGTCATGTAGTTTCGATCCGCTGTACGGGCCCGTCAGTATGTTGGTACCCAAGTCGACATCTTTGAACGCGGTATAGACGATGTTTCCGCGAGTATCGAGCAGCAGCGCATCCTGAAACTGGAAACGGTTGGCGATTTCGCGGAAGTACTCCTGATAGCGGGCGTTCGCCGCCGACCAGGCGCTGCCGTCATGGGCGTCGTTGAGACCGATCGCCACATCATCGGATTTCCGCTGAGCCGTGTAGACGGCCTGCAGATAGCGCTGGGCGTTGGACGTGGGCAGCACCGCTGCGGCGTCGAGTTTGACCCCGCTGTTCTGTTCGGTCAGCTTGAGGAAGTTGCTGTTGTAGTAGTTGACGACCGATTGCCACTGCGCCGGATCGACGGTCGCATTGGACAGCTGATCAAAGCCACTGGTGAACGCATCGAGTGCGCCCGAGACGGTCGTCCCGTGAGAATAGATGACCAGTGAATTCTTCAGATCCGAAAGCTGCCCCGCGAGCGCGCGCGATTGCGACTCCCGCACCTCCGTCAGCCGGGTGAACACCGCCGTGCGCAGTCCGTTGCGGCCGACCTGAAAAGCGATGATGCCGACCACCGCGGCCCCCACAATGGTGCACACCACCATCATCGCGATCAGTTTGGATTGAATGCTGACCCTGGACAACGGCCGGAAACGCAGCAGCCTGAACCTCTTGACTCCACCGGCGTCCGGTGTCGCCCCCTGGACCTCACGCGTAACTTGCACCCTCGGCGTCCCTTCGACGGCCCAGCTAGACGACTGATCAGTGTGACAGAGCGAGGGCCTGCTCTGATCAAGATTGGTCAGAACGCATAGGGTGCGTGCCCGTATTCAGCCCACAACTCAGCGGGCGCCTTTCATCGATAGCGACTAAACCCTTTGGGCACAATGAATGAGCAAGGCATCGCGGTACATTCACCGCCAGCTGGCTCCTCGACTTACAGGATGTAGAGCATCTCCTGGTAGGTCGGCAGCGGCCACAGGTCATCGGCCACTATCCCCTCGAGCATGTCGGCGGCGGCTCGCACCGCATCCATCGCGGGCAGCAGGCTCTTGGCGTGCTCGGCTTCCTCCAGCGCGCTGACGGCGGAGTCGCTCTCGATTCCCTTCTTCAGGTCGGCGAGGGCCGCGACGAGGTCGGCGATGGGGCCCGATACATCCTCCAGCAAGGTGGTGCTGGGCGACATCCCGGCGGCCTTCAGCGCGGCGACGTTCTGCGCGATCTCAGTCTGGTAGCGCAGTGCCGCGGGTAGCACGACTGTCGAGGCCAGCTCGAGGGACAGCTTCGCCTCGACGTGAATCGTCAGCGCGTACTGCTCAAGACCGATCTCGTAGCGGCTGTGCATCTCCCGGTCGTTGAAGACCTTGTACTTGTCGAACAACTCCAGGGCTTCGGGCTTGATCAGCTCCGGGAGCGCGTCCAAGGTGGTCTTGAGATTCGGCAGGCCCCGAACGGCCGCCTCGGTTTGCCATTCTTCCGAGTAGCCATCCCCGTTGAACACCACGTCGCCGTGTTCGGTGATGATGTCGGTGAGAAGCTGCTGAACGGCCTCGTCGAAGTCGGTGCCGTCGGCAACTTCCTTTTCCAATACGGTGGCAATGTAATCCAGCGATTCCGCCATGATCGTGTTGATCGTGACCATCGGTGCGGCAACTGTCTGCATCGAGCCGGGAGCGCGGAATTCGAAACGGTTCCCGGTGAACGCGAAGGGGCTGGTGCGGTTGCGGTCGCCCGGATCGGTAGGCAGGACCGGCAATGTATCGACGCCGATAATCATGCTGCCCTTACCTTTTGACGACATCGCCGCACCCTTGGCAATCTGCTCGAACACATCGGCCAGCTGATCGCCGAGGAAGATCGAGATAATGGCCGGCGGAGCCTCGTTCGCGCCGAGACGGTGATCGTTGGTCGCCGATGCCACTGAAACCCGCAGCAGCCCACCGAATTTGTGCACGGCCCGGATTACCGCGGCACAGAAGACCAGGAACTGCGCGTTCTCATGCGGTGTGTCGCCCGGCACCAGCAGGCTGCCAAACTGCGAGTTCCCCAACGAGAAGTTGACGTGCTTGCCGGAACCGTTGACACCGGCGAAGGGCTTCTCGTGGAACAGGCACTCCATGCCGTGCTTCTTGGCGATCGTCTTGAACGTCGTCATGAGCAACTGCTGATGGTCCGAGGCAATGTTGGCCCGCTCGAACATCGGAGCGATCTCGAACTGCCCAGGCGCAACCTCGTTATGCCGTGTCTTGGCCGGGATACCGAGCTTGAACAGCTCACGCTCGGTATCCATCATAAATCCGAGAACACGCTCGGGCACCGCGCCGAAGTAGTGGTCGTCGAACTCCTGACCCTTCGGCGGCTTGGCGCCAAACAGAGTACGACCCGCGTTGATCAGATCCGGGCGAGCCAAGAAGAAGTGACGGTCCACCAGAAAGTACTCCTGCTCGGGACCGCAGAACGACACAATGTGATCAAAGTTGCTGTGGCCAAACAGTTTAAGAATACGCTCGGCGTGCTCCCCCATCGCCTGCTGGCTGCGCAACAGCGGGGTCTTGTGATCCAGAGCCTCACCGGTCATCGACACGAACACAGTCGGGATGCACAGCGTGTTGCCGTTGGGGTTTTCGAGGATGTACGCGGGGCTGGTGACATCCCAGCCTGTGTACCCCCGGGCCTCAAAGGTATTTCGCAGGCCGCCGCTGGGGAAGCTGGACGCGTCCGGCTCGCCCTGGATCAGGGTCTTGCCTGCGAACTCGGCCAGAGTCGCACCGTCACTGATTGGTTCAAGGAAACTGTCATGCTTTTCGGCCGTCAGACCAGTCAATGGGTAAAAGACGTGCGCGTAGTGTGTCGCACCCTTCTCAAGTGCCCAGTCCTTCATCGCCGAGGCAACGGCATCGGCCACGGCCGGGTCCAGCTTGGCGCCCTGCTCGATGGTGGCGGTCACGGACTTGTAGACCGACTTGGGAAGCCGCTGTTGCATAACGGCCTTGCTAAAGACGTTCGCGCCGAACACTTCACCCGGCTCTTCGCCGATCACGAAGCTAATTGCCGGCGGCACGTAGGCCTCGACGTTGTTGATCGCCTGCAGCCGAACAGCATTTCCGCTCAATTGACTTCCTATCGCCGTGACGTGCCCGCACCTGATTTGCGAGCGACCAACGTGGCTACGTTAGGGACAACCGATAGCCGGGATGTTTCGCACACATCAACAGCAGAATGCGTAGCTGTGGAACTCCCCCTAACTTGCTGCATGGAGTTCGACTCGCGCTGAGCACTTCACAGAGATGCAACACGCAGGAGCCGCGTTCGACATATCTGCTGCGCATTGTTCTGGCCGCGGCCCTTCCGCCGTGCATGTTCCAAGATCCCCGAGAGGAATGCCGCTAGTGGATGGTTTCCCGTCAATGGGTGTCCCGAATACCGGTGACACTGCGTGGATGCTGGCCAGTGCCGCGTTGGTGTTGTTGATGACGCCCGGCCTGGCTTTTTTCTATGGCGGCATG
>NZ_LJYH01000050.1:0-89582 GCF_001440005.1 Mycobacteroides sp. H001 | reverse complement strand
GCCACCCGCTACGACAAACTCGCCATCGTTTACCGCGGCGGAGCAGTCCTAAGGGCCATCACACTTTGGCTACCGCATTTATCAGACACGGCCTAGCCCAGC
This sequence comes from Mycobacteroides sp. H001, assembly GCF_001440005.1. Classification (NCBI taxonomy): domain Bacteria; kingdom Bacillati; phylum Actinomycetota; class Actinomycetes; order Mycobacteriales; family Mycobacteriaceae; genus Mycobacteroides; species Mycobacteroides sp. H001. The sequence continues at coordinate 89,480 of NZ_LJYH01000050.1, read as the reverse complement.
GTCGCGTCGACGTACACGATGTTCGGGAATATGGTGCGCAGCAATGGGTTCGGCGGCTCCAAGTTGAGCCGTGCGTACAGTGCCTCGTTCTCCTCGGTGACCACCGACCATCCGTGTTCGGCCAGCCAGTCCGCCGCCATTTGACGTTCTTCGGCGTAGACGAGCGATTCCATATCCAGATCCAGTGTGTCTCCGGCAAATTGACGAGTCAGCTCGCGTGCCTTGGAAAAATCGGCGGTCTCCAGGCCGGGCACCTGCTCACACACGAGGCGGCTACCCGGCGCGCTGAGCTCGGTGATCGACGCGAACAACCGATCCTGTGCCTCCGGCGGCAGGTAGATCAGCAGTCCCTCGGCAGACCACACCGTCGGCTGCCCGGGGTCGAAGCCGGCCGCCTTCAAGGCCGATGGCCAGTCGTCGCGCAGGTCGATCGCTACAGTCCGGCGCTCGGCGCTGGGCGACGCTCCCAGTGCTGCCAGGTTGTCGGTCTTGAACGCGATCACATCTGGCTGATCGAGCTCGTACACCGTGGTGCCCGCCGGCCAATTCAGGCGGTAGGCCCGGGTGTCGAGTCCGGACGCCAGGATGATGGCCTGGCGCACTCCGGCCGCCGTGGCGGACTCGAAGGCGGTGTCGTAATACCAGGTGCGACTTGCCATTCCGTTGGCCATGCCGTCCACGGTGATGCCCAGCTGTACCAAACCGGCCATCTGCTCGGGGTCGAAATCACCCGAGGCCAGCTTGGCGAAGTACTCGATGCCGACGGCGCGCACCAGCGGCTCCGCGTAGGGATCGTTGATCAGCGCATTGGGTACGCGACTGGCCAGCGCTCGTTGGGCTGCCACCATCGTCGCCGTCGCCCCGACGCTCGAGGCCAGGTCCCAGCTGTCGTCATCGGTCCGCGTCATCGAGGCTCCTTAGAGGTTGTCGGGGTGCCCCGACCATAGTGCGCCGCGCTCCGGGATTGCGCACCCCGGGCCCGTGGCCTGCGCAAATTCGGTTGCGTGCGCCCGGGATCGAGGGGTTTGCTGTTCCGGCACAGTGGGCGGCCGAGAGATCAGGAGGTGAACGTGGCCGATACAGCGGTGCGGCCATGTGCGGCCGCGACACCGGGCAGCGTGATGAAGCTGCACCGGCATTCCGTGATGCTCGACGGAAGGTCCTACACGATCATCACGCTGCGCGCCGAGGCCGATGTGCGCTTCTCCACCAACCGGTTTCATGAAACTTGGCACGTGTTATCCGATGAGCCCGGCGCCAAGACGCTGGCACGGCTGCTGTGGGGGCTGGCCTATCAGCGGCAACCCGGCACGCTGGTGCTCATCGACCGGGCGCATCTGGATCCGAATCCGTTCGATGCCGAGCCCGCGGACCCGATTGTGCTGCTGCCGTCGCATCTGACCGTGCTCACCCGGCAGGCGGCCAGGGCGTTGCGTCGGCGGCCGCCGACCACGCCCGACGGAACCGTGCGCTGGCGCACCCATGGACTCGACAGCCGGGCCGCTGAGTTCCGGGCGTGGCGGCAGCTGCCCGCCGGGCAACGGGAGTACCCATACACGCCGGCACCGACCGGGTGGGAGAGCGCCGGACGGATGGGTGGAGTGCTGGTGTTGGCGGGCGGGCCGCAGACATTGCGGCAGTGGGCCACCTACGCCGAACTGATGCGCATCACGGAGCCATGGCACACGGACTACGAGTATCTGGCCGACCGCGACGGCGAGATTCAGATCTTCCTGAACTATCGCCGTGAGGTCGCCATCGCGAAACAGGCACGAGCCGACGTTCTGTCGGCGCCGCATCCGGCCGATATCGAACAACTGCGAGAACGCATTTGGCAGCGAGCCGCGCAGATTCGGTCTCGCCACACGGGAAATACCGGTGAACGTTCGGTGACCAGCCCCGAATCACGGACGCGCGGTGGTAATTTCGGCCGGTGAATGCCATGAGGTGGATTGCTGCCGTCGTATTGTCTGTTGCGGCATGCAATGTGGGTACTCCCGCCGCGTCCGCGGCGCCGGGATGCCGCCAGCTGGACCCCACCTTGCCCTGGTACGGCGAGGTCAGGGAACGGCTACAGGCCGCGATCGACGCCAACAGCACCTGCACCGGGACCTGGAAGCGTCCCACCAAGGCGATCGCGCTCTTCGACTGGGACAACACCGAAGTCAAGAACGACATCTCCGATGCGACCCTGGCCTGGATGCTGCGGCACGACAAGATCCGCCAACCCGGGGACTGGCACTCCACCAGCCGTCACATCAACGAGGTGGCGGCCACCGCGCTGCGTGAGGCATGTGGCACCGCAACCCCCGCCGGCCGGCCGCTGCCCACCTCGACCAACGCGGCATGCGCCGACGAGATCCTGGCGATCCGCGAAGGCAAGACCCATGACGAACAGGAAGCCTTCACCGGATACAACCAGCGCTGGAGCAATGGCGCGTACGTGTGGACAGTCGCACTGACGGCCGGCTACACCGCCGACGAGGTCGCGCAATTCGCGCAGGCGGCCAAGCGCGAGAACCTGGATGCCCCGATCGGAGCCACTCAGACCATCGGCACCACCACCGTGCCGGGGTATGTGCGGGTCTATCCGCAGATCAAGGACCTCATTGCCACCTTGCAGGCCCATGGCGTCAGTACCTGGGTGATCTCGGCGTCCTCGGAGGTGGTGGCCAAGGTGTGGTCACCGGAAATCGGGATTCCGACAAATCAGGTGATCGGAGTGCGCAGCGTCTATGACGCCAACGGAAGGCAGACACCGCACGTCAAGGGGTGCGGCGGACAACCCGATGGTGCCGACACGGTGATCACCTACGTCGACGGCAAACGCTGCTGGGCCAACCAGGTGGTCTTCGGTGTGCAGGGCCCCGCCGCCTTCGAGCCCTACGACGTCAACAAACGGCAGATTCTTGCCGCAGGCGACTCGACCACCGATGTCACCTTCGTCGACGACGCCACCGCCGCCCACCTCGTCATCAACCGGAACAAGACCGAACTCATGTGCCGGGCCTATGACAACGCCGACGGCAAATGGTTGATCAATCCGATGTTCATCGACCCCTATCCGCAGCGTATGGAGCCGTACCTGTGCGCGACAGACGGCCGGACCAACCCGGATGGCAGTACGGGGCCGCTGCTGCGTACCGATGGCACCGTCATCCCCGACCAGAAGGACACCGTCTTCTCCACCGGTATGTAGCGAACTGTTAGTCTCGTATCCGGCCCGGGCGCGCCCTGACGGCCGCCGAAACGGTTACCCAACGCTGGGATCACCAGCTGATTCATCTAGCAGATCACATGGCGAGCTGCAGGATGCGCAGGAGGATGTGTGCTTTCCGCTTTTGTCTCTGCTCTCAGGACAGCTGACCTGAGGCGGAAGATCCTCTTCACGATCGGGATCGTGATCATTTATCGGCTGGGCGCGACCCTGCCGTCTCCCGGCGTGAACTACGCCAACGTCAAGTACTGCGTCGAACAGGTCAGCAGTGGCGACTCGGCGCAGATCTACTCGCTGATTAACCTCTTCTCGGGTGGCGCGCTGCTGCAGCTGTCGGTTTTCGCGGTCGGCGTCATGCCGTACATCACCGCCAGCATCATCGTTCAGCTGCTCACCGTGGTCATTCCCCGGTTCGAGCAGCTGCGCAAGGAAGGCCAGTCCGGCCAGGCGAAGATGACGCAGTACACGCGCTACCTGTCGGTCGCGCTGGCGCTGCTGCAGTCCACCTCGATCGTCGCGCTCGGTGCCAGCGGAAACCTGCTGCAGGGCTGTGACCGCAAGGACGAGATCGTCTCGGACCAGTCGATCTTCTCGCTGAGCGTGATGGTTCTGGTGATGACTGCCGGATCCACCCTGGTGATGTGGCTCGGTGAGATGGTCACCGAACGCGGAGTGGGCAACGGTATGTCGCTGCTGATCTTCGCCGGCATCGCGGCCCGGATCCCTGCCGAGGGCAAGACCATCCTCGACAGCCGCGGTGGTGTCACCTTCGCCGCCGTCTGTGTGGCTGCGCTGCTCATCGTGGTCGGTGTCGTGTTCGTCGAACAGGGCCAGCGCCGCATTCCCGTCCAGTACGCCAAGCGCATGGTCGGTCGGCGCATGTACGGCGGTACTTCCACCTACTTGCCGCTGAAGGTCAACCAGGCCGGTGTTATCCCGGTCATCTTCGCCTCCTCGCTGCTGTACATCCCGGGTCTGATCACTCAGCTCGTGCGCAGCGGTGGGAAGGACAAGACCGGCTGGTGGGATCGATTCGTCAGCACCTACCTGACCGATCCCAGCAACTACTGGTACATCGCGATCTACTTCACGCTGATCGTGTTCTTCACGTTCTTCTACGTGTCGATCACCTTCAACCCCGACGAGCGTGCCGACGAGATGAACAAGTTCGGTGGCTTCATCCCCGGTATTCGCCCCGGCCGTGCGACCGCTGACTACCTGCGCTACGTGCTCAACCGCATCACGTGGCCGGGCTCGATCTACCTGGGTGTCATCGCGATCCTGCCGAACCTATTCCTGCAGATCGGGAACTCCGGTGGTATGCAGAACCTGCCGTTTGGTGGAACTGCGGTACTGATCATGATCGGCGTCGGCCTCGATACCGTGAAGCAGATCGAAAGCCAGTTGATGCAGCGTAACTACGAAGGGTTCCTGAAGTGAGAGTGGTGTTACTCGGCCCGCCCGGGGCAGGCAAAGGCACGCAGGCGCAACTGATTTCGGAGAAGTTCGGCATTCCGCAGATCTCCACCGGAGACCTTTTCCGGTCGAATATCAGCGAAGGCACCGAGCTGGGGATCCAGGCCAAGCAGTACCTGGACGCCGGCGACTTGGTGCCCAGCGAGGTCACCAACAAGATGGTCGAAGCGCGCCTCGACGAGGCCGACGCCGCCGACGGCTTCATCCTCGACGGGTTCCCGCGCACCGTGGATCAGGCTGATGCGCTGGCCGCGATGGAAGAGGCTCGCGGGGTCAAGATCGACGCCGTGCTGGAGTTCCGGGTGCCGGTGGAAGAGCTGGTGCAGCGGCTGCTGGGCCGCGGCCGCGCCGACGACACCGAGGACATCATCCGCAACCGGCTCAACGTGTACCGCGCCGAGACCGCACCGCTGCTGGAGTACTACCAGAGCGTGCTGCAGACCATTGATGCCGTTGGCACCGTGGACGAAGTGTTCGCGCGGACATCGCAGGCTCTGGGCCGGTAGCGGCGAGTCGGTAGTGGGTCGTTAGTGGGTCTCTTCGGCCGCAAGAAGACGGTGGAGCAGCGCACCGCCGGAGAGCTCGATGCCATGGCCGCCGCGGGCGCCATCGTGGGGGCCGCATTGGTCGCCGTGCGTGACGCCGCGAAGCCGGGCATTTCGACGCTGGAGCTGGATCAGGTCGCCGAGTCGGTGATCCGGGACGCCGGCGCGGTGCCGTCGTTCCTGGGTTATCACGGCTTCCCAGCCTCGATCTGCTCCTCGGTCAATGATCAGGTGGTCCACGGAATACCTTCGGCGACAGCGGTCTTGGCCGACGGTGACCTGGTCTCCATCGACTGTGGCGCGATCCTGGACGGCTGGCACGGGGATTCCGCATGGACCTTTGCGGTGGGCACGGTCATCCCTGTCGACGAGGCGCTGTCGGAAGCCACTCGCCTGTCCATGGAGGCCGGTATCGCGGCGATGATTCCGGGAAACCGGCTGACTGACGTGTCCCACGCCATCGAGCTGGGCACCCGGGCGGCCGAGAAGCAGTTCGACCGGGCATTCGGAATCGTGGATGGCTACGGCGGCCACGGTATCGGTCGCTCGATGCATCTTGACCCGTTCCTGCCCAATGAGGGAGCCCCCGGCAAGGGTCCACTCCTCGCGGTGGGGTCGGTGCTCGCCATTGAACCGATGCTCACGCTGGGCACCACTCAGACCCGGGTGCTGGCCGACGATTGGACCGTGGTCACCACCGACGGATCGCGGGCCGCGCACTGGGAGCACACGGTGGCCGTCACCGAGGACGGCCCCCGCATCCTGACGCTGCGCCCGTAGCTACTTGCCCTTGATGGACGCCGTGCGCTCCGTGCTGAAGACGGCCACGCAGGCGATCGAGTGGTCACCCTGCGCCCACGAACGTTTGGTCGGGTAGAGGTAGGTGATCTCGACCCCGTCGTCCTCGAATGCGCTGGGGGAGTAGCTTTCCAGCGCGGTGCTGCAGCCCTCATTACCCTTCTCGTCCAGTACGGACTGTGGGGGCACGGAGCTCCCGGACAGCGGCAACAGTGCGTACACCTCTGCCTTGTGCGGCTGCGCACACGGAATCGCGTTGGTTGTCGTGTAGAAGTCTTTGTCGCCCAGATCGGCCACGCAGTCGCCTACGCGCAATTGGGTGACATCCATATCGCCGGACTGGGTGACGTGTCCGGAATCGTCACGCTTGGGCTTGTCGTTGATGCCCGCCGCGATCACGACAATCGACGCGATCACCCACAGGGAGCCGAGCGCAATGCCCGCGATGGCTAACCCGCGGCCGTTCTGACCGGTTCGCTTGATCTGGTTCAGGCCCAGGATGCCGAAGATGATGCCCAGGATTCCGCCGAGGCAAGGGATGATGCCGAAGATCAGCGCCGTGATGGCAAATCCATTGGTGCTCCGTGCACTTTCCACGGGGGGATAGGCGCCCGCCGCGGGATAACCGTAGGGCGCCGATGGGTATCCCGGAGGTGGCGGTGGGTACCCACCCGCCGGGTTCGCCGGGGGATAGGGCGGATAAGGCTCGGCACCCGCAGGCCCTGCCGGGGGAACGGGTGGATATCCGCCCGTTGGGGGTGGCCCGACCGGCGGGTACCCGGGGCCTGTCGGAGTCGGATACGGCGGAAACTCCGGTGGCCCGGGATCCGAGGGCGGCGGCCCCGAAGGCGGTTGCGTCATGTACGGACTTTAGCAAACACGCGGTGGCGTGGGAAGATTCGCCGATCAGCCGGAAAGGTTCGCCAGGAAGGCCTGCACCTCGGATGCGACAGGAAGCAGACCTGACTCCTGGGCATCGATTAATGATGGTGCAGCACTGTCCTTTTCGGAGACAACTAGCGAAAGCTCGGTGCCGTCGGGTCGGCTGGTCGGCCATTGGATCGCGATCGTGGGATCCAGCGGATTGATGCCATGTTCGCGGCCCGGGGCATACCCGGCGGAGCACAGGTAGACCACCGTCGAGGCGTCCTCGAGAGCGAGGAACCCGTGGCCGACACCCTCGGGCACGTAGACCGCCCGGCGGTCTCGAGGGTCGAGCAGCACAGCGTCCCACGCGCCGAATGTCGGTGAACCAATACGGATATCGACCACTACGTCATATACGGAGCCGGTCAGGCAGGTGACGTATTTGGCTTGCCCGGGTGGCACGTCGGCGAAGTGGATCCCGCGCAGCGAACCGGCCGCCGATACCGAGCAGTTGGCCTGCTGTAGATCGAACGGGTGGCCGATGGCCTCGGCAAGCGCTGCGCCCTTGAACAATTCGAGGAACACTCCACGGCTGTCGTGATGCTGTACCGGAGTGATCTCGAAGGCGCCGGGCACCGATAACTCACGAATCTGCACGTCACTGCCCCTGTTTCGCGTAGCGGGCTTCCACACCATCCTTGATGGGACGCCACCAATCCTCGTTGTCCTGATACCACGAGATTGTCTCGGCCAGCCCGCTGGTGAAGTCGAGATGTTTTGGCGTCCAGCCCAATTCATCTCGCAGCGGGGTGGGATCAATGGCGTAACGCAGGTCGTGGCCCGCGCGGTCGGCGACGTGATCGAAGTCGTCCGGCGACTTGCCCATGAGTTCCAGAATGGTGCGCAACACCGACAGGTTGTCCCGTTCTCCGTCAGCCCCGATGAGATAGGTGCGTCCGATGGCGCCGTCCTCGATGATGCGCCACACCGCACTGTTGTGATCATCGACGTGGATCCAGTCCCGGACGTTCGCCCCGGCCCCGTATAGGCGCGGACGGCGGCCCGTCAGGATGTTGGTGATCTGCCGTGGAATGAACTTCTCCACATGCTGATACGGCCCGTAGTTGTTGGAACAGTTGGAGATCGTCGCGCGCACTCCAAAGGATCTCATCCAGGCGCGCACCAGCAGATCCGCTGAGGCCTTGGTCGCCGAGTACGGGCTCGACGGGTTGTATGGAGTGGTGTCGGTGAACCGATTCGGGTCATCGAGCTCGAGATCGCCGAACACCTCGTCGGTGGAGATGTGGTGCAGCCGCACATCATGGCGGCGCACTGCTTCCAGCAATGTGTAGGTGCCAATGATGTTGCTGTGCAAGAACGGTGACGGGTCCGCGAGCGAGTTGTCGTTGTGCGTCTCTGCGGCGAAATGCACCACCACATCGTGGGCGGAGACCAGTCGATCCACTGTCTCGGCATCGCAGATATCGCCCTGTACCAGCTCGACCGACGCGGTGACCGGAGTCAACGACTCGCGGGTACCGGCGTAAGTCAGCGCGTCGAGAACGGTCACCGAGACATCGGGGCGCTCACGGACGGTCGCATGTACGAAGTTGGCTCCGATGAAACCGGCGCCGCCGGTCACCAAGATTCGCATGCACTAACCCTAGTGGGGGATTACCGAAGCGTGTCCGCCAACGAGGTCAATGTGTCGACCAGCCCCTTATCGCCCAGGACCTGAATGAGTACCTGGTTCGCGCCGGCGTCGAGGTGTTCGTGCAATCGTGCGGCGATTTCCTCGGCCGTTCCGTGCGCCACTACGGCGTCGATGAAGGCGTCACTTCCCGGCGAGGTGACGTCCTCGTCGCTGAAACCAAGTCTCTTCCAGTTGTTTACGTAGTTGCTCAACTGAAGATAGAAGTCGACGGTGCGGCGGCCGATCTCGCGTGCGCTCTGGGCGTCGGTGCTGAGCACCACCTTGTGCTCGGGAATGAGCAGTGCGTCCGGGCCGATGATCTGCCGGGCTTCCCGGGTGTGCTCGGGCGTCGTCAGATAGGGGTGTGCGCCCGCGGCGCGATCGGCCGAGAGCCTGAGCACCTTGGGGCCGAGCGCGGCCAATGCCCGGCGCTGCTTGGGTACGCCCGCGGCATCCAGCCCGTCGAGGTACTCGACAAGGGCGTCGTACGGCTTGCGGTACTCGGCCGAGGCCTCCGGATGCCCGGCACCCACTCCCAGGAGGAACCGCCCCGGATAGGCGGCCTCGATCCGGTGGAACGAAGCCGCTATCTCGTCGACGGGAGAGGTCCAGATGTTCACGATGCCGCTGGCGACCGTGAGATTCTCGGTCGCCTCCAGCAGCGGCTCTACGTACGCGAGATCCGAGGTGAATACACCCCCGATCCACACCGATCCGTAGCCGAGATCCTCGATGGCCTTGGCCTGCTCCGGGGTGACCGGGCCGCCCTTCCATATCCCGTACTTGGTGAGGTTCGATTCGCCCATGCTGCGTCCCAACTTCGCAGGAGGTGTCGCTATTCCTCCACCGATTCTTCCGGGTGCGCCGCGGGTGCCGGGGCAGCGGGCGTGGATTCCTTGGCCTGCTGTGTGCGGTTCAATAGCTCCGGCACATCGATACCCGAAACCTTGAGGCTTTCAATCACTTTGGCCATTGCCTGCGGACTCACCCCGAAAAGAGTGCCCAGCGCGTCCTGAGCGTCACCGGAGCCCCCGATGATGGACAGCCTTTCAATCTCGCCGATCGGTTTCGACGCGGCCTCCGTCGCCTGCACCACCGACGCCAGGATGTCCGGCAAGGTCAACAGCCGGGCGGCCTCTGGCGTGTAGGCGTTGAGTGCGGCGGCGACCTCCTTCTTACCGTCGGCCTCGGCTAACAGCTTGGCCTTGACGCCGTCGGCCTCAGCGATCAGCTTGGCCTTCGTGCCGTCGGCTTCGGCGATCAGCTTGGCCTTGGTGCCGTCGGCGGCCGCCTGCTGTTCGATGCGGTAGGCGTCGGCAGCTGCCTTGCGGGCGTCGGCTTCGGCGGAACCCTTCTGCCGCTCGGCCTCGGCATCGGCCTGCGCCTTCAGGATCGCGGCCTGCCGGCTACCTTCGGCGATCGCGATATCGGCCTGACGACGTGCCTCGGCCGGGGCGATGACGTCGGCCTGCAACGCGGCCTGGGCCTGCTCGGTGCGACGCTGCTCCACCTCGGTACGGGCCTGCACACGCGCGGCCTCCGCCTGCTCGCGGGCGATACCGACATCTTTTTCGGCGCGGGCCTGGGCGAGCGGACCGGCCTGGTCCGCCTGAGCGTTCTCCGCCTCCGTCTGCGCGCGCAGCCGGGCCAGTTCCACATCGCGCTTCTGGGTCGCGGTGGCGATGGCGGTATCGGCTTCGGCCTGTGCGATGGCACCCGCCTGGCGGGCCTGCGCGGATTGGATCTGCGCGTCCCGTTCGGCTTCGGCGGTGCCGACCGTCGCATCGCGGCGGACCTCGGCGATCCGGCGCTGGCCGAGCGATTCCAGGTACCCGTTGCGGTCGGAGATGCCCGCGATCTTCAGGACGTCGACCTCCATGCCGATGCGGGCGAGGTCACCGCCTGCCTCCTCGACGACGCTGCGTGCCAGCGAGTCACGGTTGGAGTTCAGGTCCTCGACGGTCATGGTGGCGGTGATGCCGCGCAGGCTACCGGCCAGGATCTCGTTGATCTGGCGCTGCAACTCCGAGAGGTCGGAGGTCAGGAAGCGTTGCACCGCGGTCTGCACTGCCTCGTCGTTGGAACCGATGCGCACCAGCCCGACGGCCTCGACGTTAACGGGAACACCGTTGTTGGACAACGCATTCTGCAGGTTGATGTTCACGTTGAACGGTTCGAGCGACATGATGTCCACCCGCTCGATGCCGGGCATCTTGAACCGCGCGCCACCGCGCACCACCTTGGGCTGGCCACGGCCCGTGAACACCGCGACCTCATTCGGCGGCACCTTGACGTAGTTGCGCACGTAGACCAGCGGCAGCGCTACGAAGAGCACCAGCGCCGCGATGGCGATGATGACGATGATCAGAAGTGAGCTCATGCGGGGTCCTTACAGGTTTGGTTTGGAATGCCAACGACGTGCAGGTATTCGTGGTCCACGTCAGCGATGTAGACCGCGGCGTTCTTGGCCAGTCCGTCGGGCTCGTCGGTGATCGCGCGCGAGCGCACCCGGTTGCCATCGGCATCGGTGAACGCGACTTCGCCCCAGCCGCCGCCGGATGGCACCTCCAGGGTGATGGTGCCGAGCCGTCCGATATAGGACGCGCGCCCCGAATGCGAGTTCGCCTGCTGGCGCCGCAGGTACGTCAAGAAAAGTTGCAGGATCGACACCAGCGCAACCGCGCACACGGCTGCGATGATTGCTGTCGGCAGCGTTGCGATGCCCAGGGCCGAGCCGATGAATCCACCGGCGCCCGCGCCGGTCAGGGCGGCGGAGACCGAGGTCAGGCTCAGAAACGGCATCCCGTCGCCATGGCCGATGTCGGTAAGCAGCAGAGCCGAGAGCACGGCGACTCCACCGACCACGAAGGCCGCCAGATATCCGACTGTCAGACCGTCCACTCGACCCCCCTCCCCGTTGCCGACGGCGATGTTCGCCACTACCGACATAGGTACCACGTATCCGCCCCGCTGGCTATGTGTTGCCGGGCTGAACAGGCGCTCGCGTGCCCTGGCGCGGTACCGTCAGTGGGTGGCTCACCTCGCGGCAGTGTCGACGGACGCGCATCGGGACATCACCGATGACGCCGTCGTGATCGTCGGCGGCGGTCCCGTGGGGTTGCTGGCTGCCACGCTTTTGGCGCGCCGGGGAATTCGCGTTGTTGTGCTGGAGGCGGCCGGCTCGAAAGATCGCCAGCGCCACCGGAACTGTGCGACGTTCGTCGGACACTCGACATTGCGGCGATACGACCGGGTGGCACCCGAGTTGGGTGCCCGTCTGCGCCGGTCCGCGCTCGCGGTCCATGGCGTCCAGACCTTCTACCAGGGCCGCCCGGTGTTCGTCATGTCCTCGTATGCCCCCTCGCGGATGCCCGGTCCGTGGAACCCCGCGGCATGGGGAATGAGCTTGTCGCAGCGCACCATTGAAGAAGAGAGCCTGGCCGAGGCGCTGAATTTGGGCGTGGAGTACCACTGCGGGATTGCCGTCACCGACATCAGCACCGACCACACCGGCGCTCGGTTGACGCTTTCCAGCGGCGATCGGCTGCGCGCGAGCTACGTCATCGCCGCCGACGGTTCTAGGTCGGCCATTCGGCAGGCGCTGGGCATCGGCATGTCCGAGCGCCCGCCGTCGCCCCCTTCTGCGGTGATCGACGTCGAACCGCACCCGGACGGTGTCACGCTCGATCTGCCGGTGCAGATCCAGTACCACCATCCCGATCTGGGCGGACGTCACGCCATCCGGCTGCCCTACCCGGACGGTCTGCGCCTTGACGTTCAGTTCCTGCCCCACGATGAGGCCACGCCGTCGACCGAACTGGTGCGTTCCTGGGTCACGGCGCTCACCGGTGATACCTGGTACGCCGACCACATCAGATCGGTCGAGGTGCATCAGACCGTGCAGGGCGTGGCCAGCAGCTACACCGACGTGAACCGTCGGGTGCTGCTCGCGGGTGAGGCCGCCCATCAGTTCGCCCCGCTGGGGGGCCGCAGTCTCAACTCGGGAGTGGCCGACGCTGCCGCGGCCGCCGAGGCCATTGCGGAGGCGCTGGGGGAGCCCAGCGATCTCGCCGCCGCCTGGCTGGCGATCAACCGCAGCGCTCGCGAGCGGCGACGCTCGGGTGTGCGTAACCGGATACTGTCCGTGCGGGCGCAGCGAGTCCTGGATGGTTCGGACGTATCGATGCGGGCCAGGCGGACGATGGCCGCCAAATCCGCACCCCATATCTGGATCGCCGGCGCTTGGCTGACGGCGGGTCTGGTGCGACCCACGGCGATTCCGCATATCAGCAGGTCGGGAGTCACCTGGTCGTAAGACCCCCGGGCGGTTCTGACGGCCCGTTCGCCGGTTTGGTTTGGGGGCGTTACGCGGGTATCCTTGACCAACGGTGCGGCTTACGTGCCGACTGTCTGCGTGCCCTGTCCTGGATTTTCCTGTCACCGGCTCACGTTCGAGGTCGGTGAGTGTTGCCGTGTCATGCCGGCGATAGCCGGAGCAGGCAATAAGAATCGCGGAGGATATGGCTAAGAAAGACGGAGCCATCGAGGTCGAGGGCCGGGTGGTCGAACCCCTGCCCAATGCGATGTTTCGCATTGAGCTGGAGAACGGACACAAGGTACTTGCCCACATCAGCGGCAAGATGCGGCAGCACTACATCCGCATCCTGCCTGAGGACAGAGTGGTAGTGGAGTTGTCTCCCTATGACCTGTCCCGCGGTCGGATCGTTTACCGGTACAAGTAACGACAAGAACAGGATTGGGAACGTGAAGGTCAACCCGAGCGTCAAGCCGATCTGCGACAAGTGCCGCGTCATTCGCCGGCACGGGCGCGTCATGGTGATCTGCCAGGACCCCCGCCACAAGCAGAGGCAAGGCTAGTCAGAACGTCCGCAAGGACCTAGCTGACCAGCTACATAACTGAATGAAGACCTCCCAGAACCACTGACCGGGTACGCCGGACAGACACCCCCGGAACGGAGGCCGGGGCCCCAACCTAGAGGGGACGGACTGGGAACAGACCTTCGTTGAATGAAAGAGGAACTGCCGCATGGCACGTCTAGTAGGCGTCGACCTACCGCGCGATAAGCGTATGGAAATCGCGCTCACCTATATCTATGGCATTGGCCGGACCCGCTCCAAGGAGATCCTGGCCGCCACGGGCATCAGCCCCGAGCAGCGCAGCAAAGACCTGACCGATGATCAGGTGACGCAGCTGCGTGAATACATCGAAGCCTCTCTCAAGGTGGAGGGTGACCTGCGCCGCGAGGTGCAGGCCGACATCCGCCGCAAGATCGAGATCGGCTGCTACCAGGGCCTGCGCCACCGTCGCGGCCTGCCGGTGCGCGGTCAGCGGACCAAGACCAATGCGCGCACCCGCAAGGGCCCGAAGCGCACCATCGCCGGCAAGAAGAAGGCTAGGTAACCCCGATGGCACCACCGAAGAAGGGCGCCGGCTCCGGCCCCAAGAAGGCGCAGAAGACCCGCCGCCGGGAAAAGAAGAACATTCCCCTCGGCGCCGCGCACATCAAGAGCACGTTCAACAACACCATCGTTTCGATCACCGACCCGCAGGGCAACGTGATCGCGTGGGCGTCCTCGGGCCACGTCGGCTTCAAGGGCTCGCGTAAGTCGACTCCGTTCGCCGCGCAGCTGGCTGCCGAGAACGCTGCCCGCAAGGCGCAGGAGCACGGCGTCAAGAAGGTCGACGTGTTCGTCAAGGGTCCCGGCTCCGGCCGCGAGACCGCCATCCGCTCGCTGCAGGCCGCCGGCCTCGAAGTGGGCGCGATTTCCGATGTCACTCCGCAGCCGCACAACGGTTGCCGTCCGCCCAAGCGGCGCCGGGTCTAAGGGAGGCTTGAACTAATGGCTCGTTATACCGGACCCGTCACTCGCAAGTCCCGTCGTCTGGGCGTCGACCTCGTCGGTGGCTCCAGCGCGTACGAGAAGCGTCCTTACCCTCCCGGCCAGCACGGCCGCGCGCGGATCAAGGAGAGCGAATACCGCCAGCAGCTGCAGGAGAAGCAGAAGGCCCGCTTCACCTACGGCGTCATGGAGAAGCAGTTCCGCCGTTACTACGCCGAGGCCGTGCGGTCCTCCGGCAAGACCGGTGAGCAGCTGCTGCAGATCCTGGAAAGCCGTCTCGACAACGTCGTGTACCGCGCTGGCCTGGCCCGGACTCGCCGTCAGGCGCGTCAGCTGGTCTCGCACGGTCACTTCACGGTCAACAACGTGAAGGTCGACGTGCCCAGCTACCGGGTGTCGCAGTACGACATCATCGACGTCAAGGAAAAGTCGCTGAACACCTTGCCGTTCGAGGTTGCACGCGAGACCGCCGGCGAGCGGCCCATCCCGGGCTGGCTGCAGGTTGTCGGCGAGCGCCAGCGCATCCTGGTGCACCAGCTCCCCGAGCGCGCGCAGATCGACGTGCCGCTCACCGAGCAGCTGATCGTCGAGTTCTACTCGAAGTAATCGCCGGTAGCGATCCTGCTACAGGCCCACTGACCGGCATCAAATAGCGGGTGCCGAGAAGGAGATAGAAAAGAATGCTGATTTCTCAGCGACCCACCCTGTCCGAGGAGACGCTGGCCGAGAACCGGTCGCGCTTCGTCATCGAGCCCCTGGAGCCCGGATTCGGCTACACCCTGGGCAACTCGCTGCGGCGCACCCTGCTGTCGTCCATCCCGGGCGCGGCCGTCACCAGCATCCGCATCGACGGCGTGCTGCACGAGTTCACCACCGTTCCCGGGGTGAAGGAAGACGTCACCGACATCATCCTCAACCTCAAGAGCCTCGTGGTGTCCTCGGAGGAGGACGAGCCGGTCACCATGTACCTGCGCAAGCAGGGACCGGGTGCCGTCACCGCCGGTGACATCGTTCCGCCCGCCGGCGTGACCGTGCACAACCCCGACATGCACATCGCGACCCTGAACGACAAGGGCAAGCTGGAGATCGAGCTCGTCGTCGAGCGCGGTCGCGGCTACGTCCCGGCCGTGCAGAACAAGGCCTCGGGTGCCGAGATCGGTCGTATCCCCGTCGATTCCATCTACTCGCCGGTGCTCAAGGTCACGTACAACGTCGACGCCACCCGCGTCGAGCAGCGCACTGACTTCGACAAGCTGGTGCTGGATGTCGAGACCAAGAACTCGATCACCCCGCGTGACGCCCTGGCCTCGGCCGGCAAGACGCTGGTTGAGCTGTTCGGTCTGGCACGTGAACTCAACGTCGAGGCCGAGGGCATCGAGATCGGGCCGTCGCCGGCCGAGGCAGACCACATCGCTTCGTTCGCGCTGCCCATCGAGGACCTGGACCTGACCGTCCGGTCGTACAACTGCCTCAAGCGCGAGGGTGTGCACACCGTCGGCGAGCTGGTTGCCCGCACCGAGTCGGATCTGCTGGACATCCGCAACTTCGGTCAGAAGTCCATCGACGAGGTGAAGATCAAGCTGCATCAGCTCGGCCTGTCGCTCAAGGACAGCCCGACCAGCTTCGATCCGTCCGAGGTCGCCGGATACGACGTTGCCACCGGCACATGGTCGGACACCGGTTCGTACGACTTCGATGGCGATCAGGACTTCGCCGAAACCGAACAGCTCTAAACACAATCCGTCCCGGTCCTACCTGATACGGGGGCCGGCCCCGAATAGGAGATAGTCGCAATGCCAAAGCCCACCAAGGGTGCCCGTCTCGGCGGGTCGTCTTCGCACCAGAAGGCGCTGCTGGCCAACCTGGCCACCGCGCTGTTCGAGCACGGCCGGATCAAGACCACCGAGACCAAGGCCCGCGTGCTGCGGCCCTACGCCGAGAAGCTGATCACCCACGCCAAGAAGGGTGGTCTGCACAACCGGCGCGAGGTGCTCAAGAAGATCCGCGACAAGGACGTCATCCACGCCCTTTTCGAGGAGATCGGTCCGTTCTACGCCGATCGCAATGGTGGCTACACCCGCATCATCAAGGTCGAGAACCGTAAGGGCGACAACGCGCCCATGGCGGTCATCGAGCTGGTGAAGGAGAAGACGGTTACCTCTGAGGCCGACCGCGCTCGCCGGGTCGCTTCGACCAAGAAGGCCGAAGAGGCCAAGGTCGAGGAGACTCCTGCTGAGGATGTCGTCGAGGTCGAGACCGACACTGCAGACGATGCGGCTGCCGAGGCGGAAGGCGCGGCGGATGCCGCAGCCGACACGGCTGAGGCTCCCGAGGCCGAGGACGCAGACAAGAAGGAATGACCTTTGGTCACACCTGAGAACCAGCCCGCTACCGGAGACGGTGGCGGGCTGGTTCGTTTACGGCTCGATATTGCCTATGACGGAACCGATTTCGCGGGATGGGCCACTCAAGTCAACCAACGTACGGTCGCCGGGGTGCTGGGTGAGGCATTCACGACGATCGTGGGCGAGCCGGTCTCGCTGTACGCCGCCGGGCGCACCGACGCGGGCGTACATGCCACGGGCCAGGTAGCGCATCTCGACATCCCGCATGCTCGGCTCCCAGAAATCCTCGGTAGATCCCGCTCCGCGGATGCGCCTGAGTTCGGCAGGCTGATCCGGCGGCTGTCGCGTTTCCTGCCCAAAGACGTGCGCGTGCTCGATATACGGCGTGCCCCCGAGCATTTCGACGCGCGGTTCTCGGCCCTGCGGCGGCACTACGAATACCGGTTCTCCACGGCGCCGTTCGGAGTGCTGCCTCTAGAGCGGCACGATGTCGTCGGATGGCACCGCCCGCTGGACGTCGGGGCGATGGCCGAGGCTTCGCAGAAACTATTGGGGCTGAATGATTTCGCGGCCTTCTGCCGCCATCGTGACGGCGCCACAACGATACGTGAATTGCAGCGGTTCGACTGGACGGTCAATGGACATCAGGTGTCCGCGCACGTGAGCGCCGACGCGTTCTGCTGGTCGATGGTGCGGTCGTTGGTGGGTGCCGTGCTGGTAGTGGGGGAGGGTAGACGGCCGGCGCAGTGGTGCGCGGACCTGCTCAAGAAGGAAAGGCGTTCAAGCGATTTCGCGGCTGCACCGGCGCGTGGTCTGACACTGGTCGGTGTGGACTATCCGCCCGACGACGAGATGGCGGCTCGCGTGTTGATCACGCGTGATGTTCGAGTCCGGAAGGATTGACTACTCGCTGGGCTCGGCTTCGCCGTGGCGGTTGAGTTTTGAGGCAACGAACGCCGCGGCCTCAGCGGGAAGTCCGGTGCGTTCATACGAGGTGTGGGCGTCCCAGCTGTTGTTGGGACCGGCCATGCAGATCGGGTCTCCTTGATTGCAGAGATCGATTGCCCGCGAGCCGAATACGCCGGCGATACCGCTCAGCGGGCCGCCCGTACGGTGGGTGGCGTTGCCGAACGTCGCGATAGCCGCGATGCGGTCACCTACTGCGGGAGGTAGGGGGCGGTTGAACCCGATGCCCACGTTCGGAACACCGATGATCGTGTCGATTACCTCCGCACCCATCGAGTACCCGCCGATGACGAGCTTGGTCCGGGGGCAACTGGCTGCCACAGCTTGCAGGTGATTGCTCAGATCATTGGCCCCGCCGCCGGCCGAAAAGATGCCGGCGTCGTAGTTGACGGGGTAGACGTTCATGCTGGCCCCGGTCGCCTCGATGCGCGGGGTCAGGGAGTCCACGAACTCACCGCCCACGCGGCCCAACCCGACTGGCTCCTTGCGACCCCGTGCAAATGAGACGTCTACGTCCGAACACGGATCTGCCGACGCGTGAGGCACCGCATAGACAAGCCCGACAACATTCGCCGCCGACAGCGCGAACACCGTCAGGGCGACAAGATAACTCAGGACAACGCCGACCCTCGTGCCCCGCTGATGCGTGGTCACACCACGATGCTACGGGTCAGCGAGGTCTTGTGTGCCTTTTCTCTAGAGCTTGCCCGCCACGAAAGACGCAGCCTGAGCGGGCAGATTTGTCTGCTCGTAGGTCTGGTGCGCGGTCCACGAGCGGCCGCCCTCCTGGCAGACCGGGTCGCCGGGATTGCACTGATCGATCCACCGTCCGGCGAGGGGGCCGGTCATGCCACCGCCGCGCCGGTCGATGTTTCCGAAGGTCGCGATTCCCCTGATCCGGCCAGCGACGTCCGGCGGCGGGTTGTTGGCGACGTCGTCCACGACGGTCGCGCCCATGGAGTATCCGCCGATCACCAGCTTGGTGTTCGGGCAGGATGATGCGACGTCGCTGAGGTGTGCGCGCAGGTCATCGGCACCTTCTCCGGTGGAGAGCAGTCCGGCGCTGTAGTTGACGGGGTAGACGTTCATGCTGCCGACCTTGGGGCCGAGGGCGTCAACGAATGCCTGACCCACGCGGCCGAGGCCGGGCGGCTCATCACGGCCGCGAGCGAAGGAGACGTCCACGGCGGCGCACGGGTCGGCGGTCGCGGTCACCGGCTGCGAGATGGTCACCAGGCTGATGAACATGAGCAGAGCGGCGAGCGGGAATCCCCACCGGCGGACGTGCGCGATTGCAGGTGAAACAGCACTGTACGTCGTCACACGGGAATGCTACGGGTAAGTCAATCTAGTTGTCATATCGGTGCGGTATGGGCCATGTCACCTGGGCGGAAGCGACCCCAGGAACTCAATCATCGCGGTGTTGACCGCGTCAGGCCGCTCCATCTGCACGAAGTGTCCGGCCCCCTCGACGATCAGCACCGACCGCAAACCGGGAACGAGATCGGCCATAGCCGTCATGGGGTCGCGGCCGAGCATTTCCAGGACCGGATCAGCCGATCCGGCGATGAAGGTCACCGGTACGCCGATGGGTCTGTCGTGCAGGTGCTCATTCTGGGACCACACCAGATCCTCGGCCCGGTACCAGTTGAGGCCACCAGTGAATCCCGTGTGCGTGAATTCGGCCGCGTAGTAGTCGAGATCCTGCTCGGAAAGCCAATTCCATGGCAGGGGAGGGGGACTCGGAAGGACATCTAGGTAGCCGTTACGTTTGTCGCCCACGCGTGCCGGGTGGTCCCAACAATCCAGATAGCGATTTGCCCCGCTGAGAGCGTGGAACAGTGTGGCCAGGAATGTCTTTGGCTGCGCATCCAGCTCGGACTCTGCCACGCCCGGCTCCTGGAAGTACTCCAGATGTGTGAAGTGCTGAGAGGCAAGGTAATTGAATCCAACGCTCGGTGTTACCGGGAGTCGCCGGGTGCGCGGTACCGACAGCTGGATCAGTGCGCGAACTCGATCCCCCGCCCAGGCGGGCATGTCCCACACCAGATGTGCCCCGAAATCGTGTCCGGAAAACACCGCATCGTGCAGATCCAGCGCGTCCAACAAGCCGACGAGGTCGTTGACCGTGGTGCTGCGGTTATAGGCGGTTACGTCCCGCGGCGCCGTGGTGCGTCCATATCCGCGCATATCCGGCGCGATGGCCCGATATCCGGCTGCAGACAGCGCGGCCAGCTGGTGGCGCCAGGTGTACCAAAGCCCGGGAAAGCCATGGCACAGAACAACCGCCGGGCCTTCGCCCTGTTCGGCGACGTGCATGTCGATTCCATTGACCGGCAGCTGACGGTGGGTGATCTGGGAAACAGTCACCCAGGCGAGGCTAGTTCACCCGGGCGGCAGCGAAGTCCGCAGCCTGCGCAAAGAGTGCCGGCGGGTATGTGGTGTGGGACTTCCAGCTCTCGTTGTCGCCCGCCATGCAGACCGGGTCGCCGTCATTGCACAGGTCAAGGACGCGATCGGAGTAGGCGCCCGCGAGGTTCTGGATCGGGGCGAAGCGGTTGACGATGTTGCCGAAGGTGACGATCGCCCGAATGCGGTCACCGACCTCCGGGGGAACCGGATTGGTGAAGTTGAAGAAGTCCCCGATCGAAACGGGACCCTGGAAACCCAGCGCGGTGTCGACGACACCGGCGCCGAGGGAGTAACCGCCCACCACCAGCTTGGTGTTGGGGCATGAGTTGGCCACCGATTGCAGGTGGGCACTCAGGTCGTTCGCTCCGCCGCTGACGTCAGTGTTGGCGTCGTACCGGACCGCGTACACACCAACGTCTTTGACGCGGTTGCGCAGCGCGCTGATGAATCCGTCGCCGATGTTTCCGACGCCTGGCGGCTGGGAACGCCCGCGGGCGAAGGAAACCTCGACGTTGGGACAGGCCGCCGAAGCGGTGGTGGGGAGGATGACCGCGAGACCCGTGGTCATCATGATTGCCGCAACCGAAACAACCGCCGCGCGTGCGGCGGCGGTGAACAACTTACTGGCTGGGCGTGGATTCGGCTGTAGCGTCACACACTGAGGTTACGGATAATTCGCTGTCACTGCCATGTGATTTCAATCCCGCAGGTAAAGAAGCCGAGAGCCCGGCTGCGCTGGATTCGGCATCCGCCGAGGTATCCGCGCCCTGATGTGCCAGAACCAGACCCGCGAGAATGACCGCGGCGCCCACGTACTGGATGGGTGCGATGGTTTCCCCGAGCAGCACCCACCCCGCGATCACCGCGCACAGTACTTCGGTGAGCGCGATCAACGACGCATAGCTTGGCTTGAGTCGGGCGATGGCGGCGATGCCGGTGAGATAGGCGATCGCGGTGGTGACCACTCCGAGAATGAGGATGGGCACGTAGACCGGTGCATGCCAGCCCGCGACCTGCACATCCTGAGTGGAAAAGGTCATCGGCATGATCCCGGTGAGCCCGAAGCCGCCGACCGCGATGGTGCCGACGAGTAGCCCGCTGGTGGTCAGCGTGATCGGTTGCAGCCCTTGCGCCTTGCCGCCCGCGCGGTGTGACGAGATGAAGTAGTACGCAGCGCATACCGCCGCGCCCAATCCCCACAGCACCCCCACCGGCTCTACGCGGGATCCGCTGAAGATGTTGAGTACCAACAGCATTCCAACTAGCGCGAGGGCCGCGCCGGCAAGTACCCGGGTGTGTGGACGGTGCCGGGTGGACAGCCAGGTCCAGGCGATAACCAGGATGGGGCTCAGGAACTCCAGGAGCATCGCCACGCCGACCGACATGTGCCGGACGGCGCCGAAGTAGCAGAACTGGGCACCCGCCACGGGAATGATCCCGTACAGTACAACGACTTTGGTGTGTCGCCTGGCTTCGGAGAACCATCCGGGTGCCGCGATGCAGGCGGCCACGACCATGACCGCGGCGCCAGTGGCCAGGCGCGCGGTGACGACGGCTGTCAGAGACCAGCCTGCCGCCATGAGTGACTTGGCGAAGGGGCCGGAAAATCCGAAGGTGGCGGCTGAGGCGAGGGCGAGGACCACGCCCGCCCGGAAAGTCGCCCTGTCGTTCACCGCACCTCCCGCGTGTCATGAGTAAAATCGAATACGGTCATGACGGTATAAGTGAAGGATGTCAGGTGTCAAATGCTTTTCACTCATGACACGGAGCAGGGGCTGAAATCTGCGGCTGAGCTGATCAACACCGCCCGCAACGATCGGGAACTGCTCCCTGATCCGGACGCCCTGCCGCCGCTGTTGGATCGGTACGGCTGGACCGGCAGGCGTGACGGCGATGAGGCCGAGCTGCAGGCCGTGAAGACGCTACGGACCCGATTGGGCGATATCTGGGCGCATATCAACGACGAGGAATACGTGGTTCGGCAGGTCAACGCGTTGCTGGCCGATACTCACGCCTCGCCGTGGCTCACCCGGCATGTCGAGGAACCCGATTGGCACCTGCACATGGCGGCCAGCGACGCGCCGCTCGCGGACCGCCTCGGTGCCGAGACCGCCATGGTGTTCGCGGACCTGGTGCGCACCGGCGAACAGCGGCGTTTGAAGACCTGTGCCGCCCCGGATTGTGATGCCGTCCTGATCGACCTGTCGCGCAACAGATCCAGGATGTTCTGTGACACCGGAAACTGCGGTAACCGGCAGCATGTGGCCGCCTACCGGGAGCGCATGCGCGACGAGCCCTGAAGCCGCGAAACTTCTACTGTGCGAAAGCCTGTATCGGCCGGCCCAGGTAGGCCAACTCATCGCTGACCGTCACGAGGCGGACCTGGATGGTCTCGCCAGCGGCGGTCAAGAGGATGTGGTCGCCGTAGCCATTGGGCTGGTCGATGATGACATCCGGCCGGGCGGGCAGTGCGTCGTACTCGCTGCTGATGATGTGTAGTGCCGTGCAGTTGCTCGGAAGTGCGGTCGGCTGCATGCCGTCCACCACGGCCAGCGTGCATCGAGGGTCGATAAAGCCCGGGCCACTGGCGAATTGGATGCGGTTGGCGTCGCCGATCGAGGTCACCATGACATCCCACATGTGGGGACGGTCGGTGTAGACGGCCACAAGTGCTCCGATCGCCACCGCTCTGAGCACCACCTGTTGGCATACGTAGAGTTCGGCGCGGACCACCACGGTGTGAACGCCCTGGCCGGACAATCGTGCGGCGATCGCGCGGCCGGACATATCCGAGCCGATCAATTGTCCGCAGCCCGATGTCGGCAGATGAATGCCGTCGAGTTCCTCGTTGCTCATCTCGATGCTGCGGGTCAGGTACTCCAACCCGATGGCCCCCACGGGAAGTCCGGCGAAGAACGCGTCGCGCTGACTCCCGTTCAGTGAGGTCATGCCCGTGGAATGGCGTATCGGAAGTTGTTCGTCGGTTGCCCACCGCACCAGTGCGCCAACCGATGTGCGGCCCTTCGCGGCCGGGCGCAGCCGAACCGTCACGGTGGTCTCCAGCGTGGGCCGCGCCCACAGTCCCGTGAGGGTGGCATCGGTGATGTACCACGGGTCAATTCCCATCGCGACGTTGTAGGAGTCGATGAGCATGAGCCCGCCCCACTCCTCGTGCATGGGTGCGCCCGCGTGCTGCCGGAGCATTTCGGCGCTGATCCGGTGAATCTGGCCCGCCTGCAGGATGGTGCTGGCGCAGTGGGCCGCCGCCAATGCCCGGCGGACCCGTGCGGTGGCGATGACGGCACATCGTTCCGCGCCACGCCGGCTGCCTCCGCGGCGGAAGACCGCGTCGACGTTCGCGCCGGGGTCGAATCTCAGTACCACCCAGACGGTGCGGATGGCGACGGCAGGTAGCGGGCCCACCAGCCGGTCGTACCCGCCGCGCAGGACCGTGCCTTGTGCTGTGCGTTGACCGTTGCTGATGACGTCGATGCTCTCCAGCTCGATGTCGTTCTGATGCATGCACTCCCGCAGCACGCGCAGGGGCACCAGTGAGTCGGTGGCGCAGTGGTCCGGGGTGATGACGGAGGGGTGGCGTTGGGTTGCGCTGACTTCCAGCACCGTGATGAGTTTGCCATTCTCCCAACGAGTTCCGGTCCAGCTGTCCTGGCTGCTGGGGGTGTCGGCGATGCTGCCCGAGCTTCGGTAAGTGCGGCCCGTCAGATACTTGAATCCGGTAACTGCCCAATGCCTGACCGTCTGACCGCCCCAACGGCCGAGGGCGAGTGCCAAGGCCGCGATCGCGATCAACAACGCGGCCCACCACGGCCAGCCGAACAGCAAGGAAATCAGGACCGCGGCGAGAATCAGCAGTTGCGAGGTCACCATGATCTGGATCGGCATCGTGGCCCGACGTACCTGTTCCGGCGCGGCTCCGCTCAAGGTCATCGTTCCCCCTTTCGTCCCGCCGTGATGCCGCGCCGACCCGACTCGGGCATCGCGGTGGCCACCCGCAACCTATCGTGGTTGCCCAGTATTGCAATAGGCTGCATGGCCGTGTGGCTGGTACGTACCATCTGACAAGATCCGGGGGCGGACCTAGCCGCATCGTTGGGTCGTAGATCCGAGTTCCGCAGACTTCCTGGAGGGGGACGATGGCGCGACAACCGACCACCCGACTGCAGGTAAGCGGGTACCGGTTTCTGGTGCGGCGTATGGAACACGCGCTGGTTCGCCGTGACGTCCGAATGATTCACGACCCGATGCGATCGCAGTCCAGTTCGCTCATGGTCGGCATCGCGCTGGCCGCTGTCGTCGTCGCCGGATGTGCGATCTTGGCGTTCTTTCGGCCCAACATGCCGCTGGGTGATCAGCCCATCGTTATGGCCAAAGACACCGGCGCCGTCTACGTCCGGATCCAGGACACACTTCACCCCGCACTCAATTTGGCGTCGGCCCGGTTGATCTCCGGGAACAACGAGAATCCCAGGCCGGTCAAGGACTCGGAGCTGGCCAAGGCGCGGCGCGGCCCGCTGGTCGGGATTCCCGGTGCGCCGGCCTCTAT
Organism: Mycobacteroides sp. H001; assembly: GCF_001440005.1. Classification (NCBI taxonomy): domain Bacteria; kingdom Bacillati; phylum Actinomycetota; class Actinomycetes; order Mycobacteriales; family Mycobacteriaceae; genus Mycobacteroides; species Mycobacteroides sp. H001. Next base: position 64,735 of record NZ_LJYH01000050.1, on the reverse strand, counting down.
TCCGGGGCCGCTAACCGGGGACGACACCATCTGGACGGTGTGCGATGTCGCGACGTCCCCGCCGAGCTCCACGGTCACTTCTACGGTGATCGCCGGCAAGGTGACCCTCGAGAACGGCAACCAGGAGATGCCGAAGGACAGGTATGCCCTGGTGACGGTGAACAGCCAGATATATCTGCTCTACGACGGCAAGCGCGCCGCGGTGGACCTGACGAACCCCGCGGTGACCCGCGCGCTGAGGCTGGAAGGTGTGCAGCCCCGGCCGATCTCGATGTCAGTCCTCAATGCGATTCCGGAGGTTCCGGCTATCGCGCCGCCGCCCATCCCGGATGCGGGAAGGTCTTCACCTATCACCACTGGCGGTATTCGAGTCGGGTCGGTCATCAAGATGAGTCGCGCGGACTCTGCCGAGTATTACGTGGTGCTCTCGGACGGAGTGCAACGCGTCAACGAGGTCACCGCCGATCTGATCCGGTTCTCCGACTCTCAAGGCGCGCAGGACATCGTCACCGTCGCACCGGATGTGATCTCGGGACATCAGAGTCTCAATGTGCTTGCGGTACAGACTTTTCCAGACCGCGCGGGAAAGATCGTGGATGTCCCGGAGAAGTCGGTGCTGTGCAGCAGCTGGAAGCCCGGTCAGGAGAAAACGCAGGAGCACGCCTCGACAAAGCTTTTGATGGGTAACTCGCTGCCGTTGACGACCGATCAGGTTCCGGTGGTGCTGGCGCAGGCCGACAAGGAGGGCCCTAACCTCGACACGGCCTATATTCCACCCGCGCGCAGCGCCTTCGTGCGGTCCACCGGTTTGGGCGGCGATTCCGGGCGCGCCGAGTCTCTCTACCTCATCCTCGATACCGGCGTGCGTTTTGGCATCGGGAATCTGGAGGCCGCAAAAGCTTTGGGGCTCACGGTTGAACCCGTTCCTGCCCCATGGCCGGTCGTCGGGCTGCTGCCGCCGGGGCCTCGACTGAGCAAGGAAGACGCACTTGTCGTGCACGACGGAATGCCACCGGACAAGACAGGTTTGGCCATCAATCCGTCGGCATCGACTACAGCGCCTGCCTAAAGTGCCACCGCCGTTATTCTATTCGGTGGAGTTGTCCCGGCCCTGTCGGAGCTTGCGGACCGGCGCGAGCATCGCCAGCGCCGCGGCGAGGAATGCCGCGCAGGCCGCTATTCCGATGAGAGCGACGCGTCGTGGTCGTGGGTCGGGTGGCGCGGGTGCGGGCGGCAGCTGCAGCTTCTTGGCCGCGTTGGCGCGGGCAAGATCACTGGTGGTACCGAGGTCGTCGCTGATCGCCGCCAGTGCGTCCACTACGCCGTAGCCCAGATAAGGGTCCCAGCCGCCCGGAGGGCGGTGTGCGGTGTTCTTGATGCGGTCCATCACTTCGCGCGCGCTGAGCTGAGGGAAGCGTGAACGCACCAGCGCGACAACACCACTGACGACCGGCGCGGAGAAACTGGTGCCCTGGATGGGTACCGGGCCTTGCTCGCCCATGTAGGCGTTGGTCAGCGCATCACGGTTGGGGTCCAGCGATACGATGTCTTCGCCAGGAGCAGAAACATCGACCCAGGGGCCACCGAGACTGAATTTCGAGGGTTGCCCGTCCAGGCCGATCGAGCCCACCGTCAGGACGAGGTCGTTGTACCAAGCCGGACTCACCGTCTCCAGGAGGGAATCCCAGTCCGGGGTGTTGGGCCGCGCCGGATCCGGTGGAGGGTTCTGGTTTTTGCACTGGCCGTCGCCAACATTTCCCGCGGCAACGACCACCACCACGTTCTTGACGTCCACGGCGTATTGCAGGGCAGCGCCCAGCGGGCGGTCATCCAGGAATTGTTTGGCGGAGGCGCAGGCCACCTCGGAGATGTTGATGACGGTGGCGCCGAGGTCGGCCGCAGTGCGCACCGCCATGGCTAGGGTGTCGACGTTTCCGACACCGCTGATCTTGGAGGGATCGTCCCTGTCGCCCCCGCCGCCCTTGTTCTTCACCGCGAACTTCGCGCTGGACTGACGAATAGTGATAAGACTGACATCGGGTGCGATACCGCTGAACGCGCTCGCCCCGGTGGGATCTGGTGCGGCGGCGATAATTCCGGCCACGATGGTGCCGTGTGCATCGCAGTCCTGGGTGCCGTTGCCGCCTTCGAAGACGTAATCGCCGCCGGGGATCAAGGGTGGCAGCCGCGGACTGCGCGCCACACCCGTATCGATCACCGCGACCGTCTGGCCCGCGCCGCGCGATAGCTGCCAGACCAACGGTAGATCCAACCCGCGCTGCTGGGTAGGCACCTTGTTGAGATCGCGCTTGGGATCAATGCCGGGGAATCGGCACAGTTCCTTCTGTTCCGTGGGTTCGACGGGAGCGGGAGGTCGCGGGCCCGGGAGCATGCTCGGATCGACAGGAAGTGGCGCGAAGGCGTGCGCGGTCGCCAGCATCTGCATCGAACCGGTCGCCAGCTGCGATGACATCGCCAACATCACAACGGCCGCAGTGGTGGCGACGCGGCGGGCCACGCCGAGGTTCATGGCAGGTTCAATCCCCGTACGGCGCTGTACACGCCGCACACCCAGACGGCAATCGGAACGATCAGCGATAGAGCCATGTATTCGATGATCTCCACCGTGCGGCGGGCCACTGGTGAGTACTTGCGGGCCGACACCACGAAGCCGAGGGCGATGGCGCAACCGGCCGCGATCGTTGTCAATACGGTAGTGAACACCGCCGCCGTCGGGTACGCGACCGCGATGAACGCGAATGCCGCGGTCGGAATTGCCAAGCCGCCCAGGTTGATCGCGACCGTCTGTGCGAGGTCGGCGTGCGAGCGTGCCCGAAGCATCATCGCCAGCGCGATCAATCCGGCGAGCACCACACCACTGAATCGGTGTGGGCCGGTGGGGTGATGTTCGCCCGCCCCGGGGAAGGTCAGTGCCGCCAGCATGGCCCCCGCCGCAGTGACGGTGGATGTGCCGCACACCAATCCGGTCAGTACTGCGTGCGCCCTCAGCGCCTTCTCTCGAAGGTCGGGCAGCGGCGGCAGGGCCGTGGCGTCCTCGACATCATCACCCTCGGTATCGAGTCCGTCGAGACCTTCGATGGCGTCGATCGGCGCCGTCGAATGTTCGGGACGCGAAGGTGCGCCCTGGGTGGGCACCGGGGGAAGCGGCAGTCGGGCGAGCACCATGGCCACGCGCGGAGAGAGCGCCAACGCGCAGATGCCGACCGAGCCGAGCACGGCACCGAGGCTGTAGATCGGGGGAGCGAAAAGCACGTAACCCAGGGCTGCTCCGAACCCGAGCAGGGATGCCGACGCGGCCGCGACAAGGGACATCGTTCCGGTGCCGGTCGCGCGCATGGCGAGGATGGATACGACCATCGCCACCATGAGTGCCAGCATCACGTGTGGGGCGCCGTACTTTCCCGGTACGAACAGCGCCCCGGCCACCGCCGAGAAGGCGACGGCGCAGTGGCTCAGCATCACCGAGGCTAGGGAATCGTCATAGACCCGGTTGGCGAACACTGCGGCGGTGATGGACACCAATGCGATCGCCACCGCGATGATGGGAAGGAGCAGCCCGGGGTTTGTGGCGCCGGCGTGTAACAGCGCCGTAGCGCCGAGCACGGCGGCCAGGCCGCATGCGGAGGCGCCGAGTATCCGGGCGGCAGTCCGGCTCCACGGATGCGCCGACACGGTCCGGAATGTGGACACAGCAAGGAAGACGTCGTCGAACAGCGGATCCGGTGCAGCCACGTCGGACGCGGTGAGAATCAGTTGATCGCCATCGCGGACCTCTAGCTCTCCGAGGGTGCTGGACATCTGCATGGGCGGCTGACCCGGCCGGGACAAACGCCAATGCGTTTCCACAGCGTCTTGCGGGCTGGTCAGTTCGGGAACGCCGACATGTTGGTTGATGATGTCGACTATCGAGCCGACCAAAAGCGCCAGCGGGACACTCGTCGGCAGCGCCAGATCGACCTGGGTGCGCTCAGCTTGAATGGAAACGCGGCACAGTTCGAGTACTGCCGAACGCTGCCCGGCGCCCGACTGTGCATGTGTCATGCTGTGCCCCTGCCTGCCCCCACGGTCGTTGATCTTTGCGCATGCACACTAGCCGAACGCTGGTGAGCGTCGCCAGCGGTTCGGCGCATCCGGGCGAAGGCCGACCATGAGACCAGCGGTAGCAGCGATCTTGTGAGCGAATTCGTTGCGGCACCGGATATAACGGCTCTATCCTGTAGCCCGCCGTGGGCGGGGCGGTAGCGTGAGTACCGCAGATTGCCACAGATGTGACGCGGGGGAACCGGAGGGCCTGAGTGAGCGCGGGGTGAACACCACAATATTCATTCGTCGGCCTCGTCTTGCTGTGCCTCGTGTCCCGGGCGGTGAGGTCAATGTGCAGCCGCCGCCGGAGATTCCGCGGCCGGTCCCGTCTCCGATCATTGCGAAGATCATGCCGCTGGTCATGGTGATCGCCATGGTCGGCATGATCGCCTTCTTCGTCACCTCGGGGAGCTGGGGTGGCGGGGCGGGCGGCGGGATGATGCGCAACCCGATGTTCATGCTGTTCCCCATCATGATGATGGTCTCGATGGTCAGCATGGTGTCCAACAGCGGGGGCAAGGGAGCCAAGACCGGCGAAATCAACGAGGACCGCAAGGATTACCTGCGTTACCTCGAAGTGGTGCGCAAGAACGTCACCGACACCGGTGCGGCCCAGCGCAAGGCCTTACTCTGGAACAACCCGGATCCCGCCGCGCTCTGGACATTGGCCGGTGGCCGTCGTATGTGGGAGCGGCGTCCCGCAGACATTGACTACTGCCATGTGCGTGTAGGTGTCGGGGATCAGCGTCTGGCGGCCCAGTTGGTGGCGCCGGAGATCGGCCCGGTTGAAGAACTGGAACCGGTCGCATCGGTGGCGCTGCGCCGGTTCGTGCGGACACACTCGTTAGTGCCCGAGCTGCCTATTGCGTTGAACCTGAGAGGTTTTGCGGCCGTCACCATCGATGGTTCACCGGAGGTGGCGCGAGGCATGTTGCGCGCCATGATCTGTCAGCTGGCGATGTTCCATGGGCCGGATCAATTCCTGGTGGCTGCGGTGGTCAATCGGCATGCGGCGCCGCACTGGGACTGGCTCAAGTGGCTTCCGCACTCCCAGCATCCGAGCGCGTTCGATGGCGTCGGCTCTTCTCGACTCGTCTACCACTCGCTGGGTGAGGTCGAGGAATCGTTGGCGTCGCTGATCACTGAGCGGGAAAGGTTCTCGCGGACCGCGCAGCCATCCGCTGACCGGCCGCAGATTCTGATCATCGTCGATAGCGGCACGCTGATCGGATCCGAACGCCTCATTGTCGACCACGGCATCGATTCGGTGACTCTGGTCGAGATCGGTACCAGAGTGGATCCGCTTGCGGCCCGTCGCGGTATGCAGTTGGAGCTGACCGAACGCGGGCTGGGCGCGAAGGGCAACGTCGGGTCCGAGGTTTTCGCCCACCCGGATCACCTCACCGTCACGGAGGCGATGGCGTGCGCGCGCCGCCTGGCGCCCTACCGGGTACTGACGGGCAGCGGCGACGAGGTTCAGATCCAGACGGAAGTCAGCACGCGCTGGTCCGATATCCTGGGTATCGGTGATCCCGGGCTACTCAACCCGGAAGTGGTGTGGCGGAATAGGGTTGGCCGTGACAGGCTGCGGGTCCCGATAGGCATCGCGGTCGACGGCACTCCGATGGAGCTGGATATCAAGGAAGCCGCCGAGAACGGCATGGGTCCACACGGGCTCTGCATCGGTGCGACCGGCTCGGGTAAGTCGGAGTTCCTGCGCACGTTGACACTCGGCATGATCGCGACCCACTCGCCGGATGCGCTCAATCTTGTGCTCGTCGACTTCAAGGGCGGGGCGACATTCCTCGGCTTGGACCGGGCACAGCATGTCGCGGCCATCATCACCAACCTCGCTGAAGAAGCAAACCTGGTGTCCCGCATGAAGGATGCGCTCGCCGGCGAGATGAACCGGCGCCAGGAGTTGCTGCGTGCCGCGGGGAACTTCGCCAATGTCACCGAGTACGAGCGTGCCCGCGTCGCGGGCGCGTCCCTTGCCCCATTGCCGGCACTGTTCATCATCGTCGACGAGTTCTCCGAATTGCTCAGTCAGCACCCGGACTTCGCGGAGCTGTTCGTGGCAATCGGCCGGTTGGGCCGGTCGCTGCATGTGCACCTGCTGCTTGCTTCGCAGCGTCTGGATGAGGGTCGTCTACGCGGGCTGGAATCACACCTCTCCTACCGGCTGTGCTTGAAGACATTCTCGGCCAACGAATCCCGTGCCGCCATCGGTGTGCCGGATGCCTATCATCTGCCCAACACCCCCGGTTCCTGCTACCTCAAGGACGACTCGGGGGAGCTGACCCGGTTCCAAACCTCTTATGTGTCTGGTGCGTATGTGCCGTATGGGCCGGCGCGTCGAGCCGTAGCCTCCACCGGAACCGGAGCCGCGCCACGGTTGTTCACCGCGGCGCCGGTGGCGCTGCAAATGCGTCCCGCAGAAGTAGCCGAAGATGACACTCCAGCCGTATCCGAAGGGGTAATAGGGCGGTCAGTCATCGACACAATCCTCGATCGCGTTGAGGGGCATGGCAATCCGGCTCACGAGGTGTGGCTTCCGCCACTTGACGATTCGCCCACGTTGGGCGACCTAATTCCTCGTCATGGTCGTGCCGGTTTCGACGCGGTGGGCAGTCTGACTGTACCGATCGGAATCGTGGACCGGCCGTACGAGCAGCGACGCGACCCGTACATCGTCGATCTGTCCGGGGCGGCGGGCAACGTCGCCATCGTCGGCGCACCACAGTCCGGGAAGTCGATGGCTATCCGCACCCTGGTGACCTCGCTTGCGGTGACACACAGTCCCGCGCAGGTGCAGTTTTACTGTCTGGACTTCGGTGGTGGCACGCTCACGTCATTGGCGCAGCTACCGCATGTCGGTTCGGTGGCCAGCCGCCTGGAATCAGATCTGATCCGGCGCACATTCGCCGAAATGCTGACGATTGTCAGATCACGCGAGAATGCCTTCCGCACCTATGGAATTGACTCGATGGCCGAGTATCGGCGACGTAAGGGTGTCGGTGACCCACAGCTTGCGAATGATCCTTTCGGCGACGTGTTTTTCATCATCGATGGCTGGTCCACCGTACGTCAGGAGTTCGAGGCTCTCGAGCCGCAGGTGACCGCGCTTGCGGCGCAGGGGCTCGGTTTCGGTGTGCACACGGTGGTCACGGCGTCGCGCTGGGCCGAGATCCGTCCGGCCCTGAAGGACCAGATTGGCACGCGCGTCGAGCTTCGTCTCGGTGATCCGCTGGACTCGGACTTCGATCGCAAGCTGGCACAGCTTGTTCCGGATGGCAGGCCGGGCCGGGGTATTACCCGCGACCGTCGGCACATGCTCATCGGATTGCCGCGCGTCGACAGTGTCTCGTCGAATCAGGACCTTGGTGAGGCGATCAGTGTGGCCGCGGCGAGTATGCGCCAACGCAGTACGGCGGAAGCACCGATGGTTCGCATGCTGCCGCACAAGATTGATTACGCCGCACTGGTTCCGCAGGCACCCCAAAACGATCAGCCGAACCTGCGCATCCTCGTCGGTATCAACGAAACCGAGCTGGCTCCGACGTTCCTGGAATTCGGCGAGCAGCCGCACATGATGATCTTCGGCGACAGCGAGTGCGGCAAGACCGGCTTGTTGCGCACCATGTGTCGTGAGATCGTCCGCACTACTACCCCGCAACAGGCGCAGTTGTTCATCGTGGACTATCGGCGCACCTTGCTGGGTGTCGTCGAGAGCGAGCATCTGGCCAAGTACGCAATGTCGAGTAATACCTTGGTCGATGAGGTGCCTGCGTTGATCGAGCTCCTCAAGTCGCGCATGCCGGGACCCGATGTGACTCAACAGGAGTTGCGGGACAGGTCATGGTGGTCTGGCCCGGAGATCTACATCCTGGTCGACGACTACGACCTGGTGGCTTTGCCGAGTGGAAACCCGCTGCTGCCGCTGGCGGAGTACCTGCCACACTCGAAGGACATCGGCCTGCATGTTGTGATCGCACGTCGCACGAGCGGTGCCTCGCGGGCGATGTTCGAGCCAATGATGGCGCGCATGAAGGACCTGTCCTGCATCGGTTTACAGATGAGCGGCAACAAAGACGAGGGTGTGCTGCTGGGGACGGTCAGACCGAGTGAGCAGCCGCCGGGCCGTGGCACCCTGGTCATGCGCTCGGGCGGTCAACAGCTGATCCAAGTTGCTTGGAGCGATCCGCGGTGACTCTGGATCGCGACCCGCAGATAGGGCCGCGGGTGGCGATCGAAGTGACCGAGACCGCAGTCCGGGCGCGAACCGAGGTCGGCATCCGCGAGGCCGGGCATTCCGATGTTCGGTCGGCGGTCGCCGCGCTCGATGATGAGATCGCTCTGTTGCCAGATCGCGTGGTTCCGTCGCGCGCGCTCTGGGCAGCCCTGTTCGAATCGTTGCTCACTGACCAGAATGCGCCGGTTCGCCTCGATTCGATGCAGCTGATCCATCCGACGGCGTGGAGTCCTGGACGGCGCACTGTGTTGTCGAATGCCGCGCGGATGATGGCCGCGACGCTGACCGTGCGGTCGCGCGCCATCGCTCTGGCCCAGCGCGGTGTGCGCACCGATTTGTCGGGGCGCTCCCTGGTGGTGGTCGAGGTGTCACCTGGTGAGGTCGCCGTCATCGTCGTGGCGCACGGCTCCGCCGGTGAGCCGGAGGCGACGGTTCATCATCTCGAAGAACGGTCCTGGGAGACCAAGAGCGCCGCAGATGTTGCGCGCGCCGTGGCGCGTGCCGTTGAGGAGGTGGTCCGCAGCGAATCGACGGGAGTCGCCGCGATCCTCGTCGACTCGGCCGATAGTGAGATGGGTGAGGCGATCGTCGGCGCGGTCGATCGGATCGGCTTGACTCCTGGGGTATCGCAGGTCGCCGAGGATTCGGTGTTCCGCGATGTCGGTCAGGCCCCGCGGGGGCCGGCGTTCGTCGATGAGCAGGCCGAAGAGCCCGTTGTGGCCAGAAGGCCCGAATGGACAACCGCACCGCCCGCAAGGTCCACGCCGCGGCGCCCCGCGTGGTGGCCGCTTGCCGCGATTGGCCTGGCCGCGGCCGTGGTTGTGACCGGTGTTGTCTTGACCGTGGCCTCCACGCGCGAGCGGCGACCGTCGCCCACGGCACCCGTCGCCGCGACATCACTGCTGGTAGAGGGGCATGTGCAGTTCATGGTGCCCGCCGATTGGGCAGTACGGCGTATCCCTGCGGGCGGTGCCGGCTCAGCGAGGGTCGAGGTGATCTCACCCGTGGACCCCGAGGCGGTCGTGCACGTGACTCAGGTGCGGGTGAATCCGACAGAAACTCTGGCCGCAACCGCCGAGACATTGCGAGCTGCCATGGCGAAGGAGTCGCCGGGGGTATTCACAGATTTCAAAGCCGACGACCGCAAGGCGGACCGGCCAGCTGTCACCTACACGGAGGTTCGCCCGGGGCATGACATCGTATGGACCGTGCTTCTGGACGACGACCTGAGAATAGGTATTGGCTGTCAGTTTATGAGAGATAGCTACGTCGATGTTCAAAAGGCTTGTGATATGGCAATACGAACCGTGCGAAAGGTAATCTCGGGTAACTAGCGAGATTGCTGGAAAAAAATCTGGAAAAGATGGAACCGATCGAGCATTCAGGCCATCGTATGTAGGTGTAAGGACAAAACCGGCCAGAAACCGGAAGTCACACCCCGTGACTGGCCGGGCCTGGGGACAAGGGAGGAACTGAAGTGGCTGTTTTCCAGAACGACCTGGCGCTGCTCGACCAGACTGCCAAGAAGATCGACGGCAAGTACCAGGAGTTCACTGCGATGCAGAACCAGCTGCGGGACCGTGTAGCGGTGGGTACCAGCACCTGGCAGGGGCAGGCGCGGCATGCCTTTGACGAGGCGATGGCTCGTTTCGATCAGGAGATGGGTGACATCCAGAAGGTGCTGATCGGGATCCACGACACCATGGAGTCGAACAAGCGTCGCATCCAGGAAATGGACGAGGGGCAGACCTTTTAAGCGTCCCGCAATAGTCATCAAGGCATCACATAGCAAAGGGGATTGACCATGCAGATCACGTATAACCACGGCGAGATCGACGCGCTGGTTGCGGATGTCAAGGGCATCATCAACAAGTTCCAAGCCGGTCTAGAAGAGCTGCGACACGATATCGATCCGTTGGTCCAGCAGGCCCAGGGCCAGGAGGCGACTGCTTATCAGGAATACCAGAAGGCTTGGCACCAGTCGGCTCAGGATCTGAACCAGATCCTGACTCAGCTCAACTCCAAGGTTGATCAGGGTAACCAGGACGCGCAGCACACCGACCAGAGCGCTGCGGGAGCCTGGCACTAATCATCCCGGCAGCAATGAAGACCCTGTGGGGCCTTGGCGGAGGAGAGCCGCCAAGGCCCCACAGTTTTTTGTGGAAGCATCCGGGGTGCTCACACGGCGGGCTCGACCGCGTTTTGACCTGCGGTGACGTCGCCCGGTAAGCTCCTCCGTTGGCGTGCGGTATGTCATCGCACACGAGGCTCGGGTCACCACTGGTCGCCGAGATCAACCTCCACCGTCCGCCATGACCAGCGCTCCGAACGGCAACAGCCGTCCGGGGATCCACCCGAGTAGACAAGGAAAGACTGTGCCTACCTACACGCCGAAGGCGGGTGACATCACCACAAGCTGGTATGTCATCGACGCCACGGATGTAGTGCTCGGCCGTCTTGCCGTTCAAGCAGCCACCCTGCTGCGCGGCAAGCACAAGCCGACCTACGCCCCGCATGCTGATGGTGGCGATTTCGTCGTCATCATCAACGCAGAGAAGATTGCCCTCAGCGGCAAGAAGCTCACCGACAAGTTCGCCTACCGTCACTCGGGTTTCCCGGGCGGTCTGCGTAAGCGCAGCATCGGCGAGCAGCTGGAGAAGTTCCCCACTCGCACGGTGGAGAAGGCAATCATCGGCATGCTGCCCAAGAACAAGCTTGGCCGCCAGATCGAGCGCAAGCTGAAGGTGTACGCAGGTCCCGAGCACCCGCACGCCGCGCAGCAGCCGATCCCGTTCGAGATTAAGCAGGTGGCTCAGTGACCGATATCGCCGAAGAGCAGACCCCCGAAGAGAACGCGGACATCGCAGTGGACGGCGGCGACCAAGCGGTCGTCGAGGTCGTTGTTGAGGATTCCGCCGAAGAGACTGCCGTCAAGGCCGCTCCTCGTGGGCCCGTCGTCATCGACAAGCCCATCCAGACCGTTGGCCGCCGCAAGGAGGCCGTCGTCCGCGTGCGCCTCGTCCCCGGCACCGGCAAGTTCCACCTGGATGGCCGCACTCTGGAGGAGTACTTCCCGAACAAGGTGCACCAGCAGCTCATCAAGGCGCCGCTGGTTTCCGTCAACCGTGTGGACAGCGTGGACATCTACGCTCACCTGTCCGGTGGCGGCCCTTCGGGTCAGGCGGGCGCACTGCGTCTGGCCATCGCCCGTGCGCTCATCATCGTGGAGCCCGAGGACCGTCCGGTGCTGAAGAAGGCCGGCTTCCTCACTCGTGACCCGCGTGCGATCGAGCGTAAGAAGTACGGTCTCAAGAAGGCCCGTAAGGCGCCTCAGTACTCGAAGCGCTGATCGACTCTGTTCGTCCGCGTATTGCGCCGGCACACAACCTGTGTGTCGGCGCAATCGCGTTATTGGGCCAGTTTGATATGACTGGTTATGGAAGGTTTACTGCATGGGCTCACTATTCGGCACTGACGGTGTGCGTGGTGTCGCGAATGCCGAGCTGACAGCCGAGCTTGCGGTCGCGCTGGGCTCGGCCGCGGCGCGGTCGTTGGCCAGTGGTCACGCCATCGCGGTCGTGGGCCGAGATCCGCGCGCCAGTGGTGAGATGTTGGAGGCTGCGGTTGTCGCGGGTATCGCGGCAGAAGGCGTCGACGTGTTGCGAGTCGGTGTGCTGCCCACCCCGGCGGTGGCATACCTGACGGGCGCCTACGGCGCGGCCTTCGGCGTCATGATCTCGGCCTCGCATAACCCCATGCCGGACAACGGCATCAAGATCTTCGGCGCCGGCGGTCACAAGCTTGATGACTCCGCCGAGGATGCCATCGAGGCGCAGCTGGATACTCCTGCGGCACGTCCGACCGGGGCGGGCATCGGGCGTGTGCGCGACGCCGTCGACGCCCTCGACCGGTATCTGCATCATGTTCACAATGCCGCCACCCATCCGCTGAGCGGAGTCACCGTGGTGGTCGATTGTGCGCACGGCGCGGCCTCCGACGCGGCGCCCTTGGCCTACCGCGCCGCGGGTGCCCACGTGATAGACATCAATGCCGACCCTGATGGGCTCAATATCAACGACGGTTGTGGGTCAACGCATCTCGGTCCACTGCAGGCCGCCGTGAAGGCCCACGATGCTCACCTCGGGCTTGCGCATGACGGCGACGCTGACAGATGCCTTGCGGTAGATGCGGATGGGAACGTCATCGATGGCGACGCCATCATGGTCGTGCTCGCCGCGGCGATGGCGGAAGCCGGTGAACTTACCGACAACACGCTGGTCACCACGGTGATGAGCAATCAGGGATTGCATATCGCCATGCGTTCGGCGGGCATCGACGTCAAGGTCACCGGTGTCGGTGACCGCTATGTGCTGGAGGAGTTGCGCGCGGGCCAATTCGCCTTGGGGGGCGAGCAATCCGGCCACATCGTGTTGCCCTCACTGGCCACTACCGGAGACGGGATCGTCACCGGCCTGCGTCTCATGTCCCGGATGGCTCAAACAGGTAAGTCATTGGCCGATCTTGCATCCGCGATGCGTAGCCTGCCGCAGACGCTGATCAACGTGCCGGTCTCGGATAAGCACACGGTGGCGAAGGCGCCCGAGGTGCTTGCGGCCGTCGCCGCTGTGGAGTCTGAGCTTGCGGGCAATGGCCGAATCTTGTTGCGTCCTTCCGGAACCGAGCAACTCGTTCGTGTCATGGTGGAGGCCGACGAGCAGTCGACCGCACAGCGCCTCGCCGAGCGGGTGGCCGAGGTGGTCGGCGCGGTCTAGGCGCGCGCCAGGCTGCGGGTGTACAGCGCGGAACCCGCGGCGTCGCACAGGGTGACGGTGAGATCGCCGCTTGTGCCGTCGATATCGACCTGCCCGAAATGCTGGTAACCGTCCAGCGGTGACTGCTGATCCGGCGGTGCCGCGTGGACGTAATCCGCTCGAGGTCCGAAGGTTCCGTCGAGTGGCTTCTCCTGGCCGGCGCCGGCATGCAGTGGACCCGACACAAACTCCCAGAACGGGTCGAAGTCTGTGAAGGCGGCACGCGCAGGCGAGTATTCATGCGCCGCGGTGTAGTGCACATCGGCGGTCAGCCACACCACATTGCGGACCTGTCGCGCTTTCAGTTGCGAGAGGATGTGTGCCAGTTCGGTTTCTCGCCCCAGAGCGGGGCCGTTATCGCCATTGGCGACGGCCTCGAAGTTCGTCTTGCCGTCGGGTACCACCAGCGCCAGCGGCAGGTCATTGGCGACGATCTTCCATACTGCCTTGGATGAGGCCATGGCGTTGATCAGCCATTCGGTTTGGCGGGCGCCGAAGATGGCGCCATGCTGCTGCCGGTTGGTGGAGTTGGGATCCTTGTAGCTGCGCATGTCGAGGATGAACACGTCCAATAGCGGACCGTATGAGACTCGTTGGTACACAAGGCCGTCAACAGCTTCGCGGCGTTCGGTTGGTTGCCATTCATGGAATGCCCGGTGCCCGTGTTGTGCGAGCACATCGACTCGCTTTTCGGTGTACTTGTCGTTCTCCAGAATCTCGCCCGGATACCAGTTGTTGAGCACTTCGTGGTCATCCCACTGCACTAGTTGCGGAACGTGCGCGTTGAAGTAGCGGTAGTTTGCATCGGTGAGGTTGTACGCGTGTTGGCCGCGATACTGGTCGAGTGTCTGTGCCACAGCGCTTTTCGCCTCGGATACCTCGTTGCGCCATATCCGTCCGTCGGGCAGGGTCAATGTTTCCTGGATCGGAACATCCGCGTACACCGTGTCCCCGCTGTGCAGGAAGAACTGCGGATTCCGGTCCGCCATGGTGCGGAAGATCCTCATCCCGCCGACGTCTGGATTGATGCCGAATCCTTGTCCCGCCACATCGCCGGACCAGATCAGTCGCACGTTTCGTGCGTCGGTCGGTGCTGTCCGGAAGACGCCGGTAACAGGCTCACTCAGGGCTCCATCGGAGTCCAGTGTGATCCGGTAGTGCACCTCGGAGTCCGCGGGCAGGCCGGTGAGACGCAGTCGGCCCGTTCCGTCGGTCTCGGGTGTGAGGATCGGCCCGGTGAAACGTCGCACGTTCGAGAAGCTTTCGGTGGCAGCTGTTTCGACGAGCATGGTGGCCGGGCGATCCGAGCGGGCCCAGACCAGCGCCCCGTCGGAGCGGGGGAATCCGCTTGCGACTCCATGCGTCAGTCTCGGACGAGTAGTCACCAACGCCGGCCCGCATGCCGCGGCCGGGGCAACAGCGAGCCCAAGCAGGGCGGCACGCAGGACCGTGCGGCGCGGAATGGCTGTCATCCCACCACCTTCGGGGTGGCAGGCAAACGTACGCCGAACGCTACGCGAACGGCGTACGAATCACAGCAGCTCGCGCAGAGCCTCGACATGCTTGATCCGGCCTGCCGCATCGGCGGCGAGCGGAGCGACATTGAGAGTCGTCACACCTGCCTCCTTGAAGGCCGCAACCCGTTCGGCGACAAAGCTCTTGGGCCCGATGAGCGAGATGTTCCTGACCAGCTCGTCAGGCACCGCGTCGGTCGCCTCGGCCTTCTTGCCCGCCAGGTAAAGCTCCTGGATGGTGTCGGCTTCCTTGCCGAAACCGTATGCGGTCGCGAGGTTGTGGTAGAAGTTCTTGCCCTTGGCGCCCATGCCGCCGATGTAGAGCGCCAGGCTCGGCTTGACGAATCCGTACAGCGCTTCGACGTCGTCACCGATCGCGAGTGCGGGCCCGGCGTAGACCTCGAGCTCGCCGAGTGACGGGTCGCGCTTGGCCTTGCCTTCGGCCAGGGCGGCCCCCCACACGTCATTGGCCTTCTCGGGAAGGAAGAAGATGGGCTGCCAGCCCTCGGCGATCTCGGCGGTCAGTGCCACGTTCTTGGGGCCAAGAGCGGCGATGAGTACCGGAATGCGGTCGCGCACTGGGTGATTGATCAGCTTCAGCGCCTTGCCCAAGCCGGTGCCCTGTTCGGGAGGCAGTGGCACGGTGAAGTACTTGCCTTCGAATTCCAGGCGTTCCCGACGCCACACCTTGCGGCAGATCTCGACGGTTTCACGAGTGCGGCCCAGGGGAGCGTCGTACTTCACGCCGTGGAATCCCTCGATGACCTGCGGGCCCGAGGCGCCGATGCCCAGGACGAACCGGCCGTTGGAGACATAATCCAGACCGGCCGCCGTCATGGCCAGCAAGGTGGGGGTTCGGGTGTACAGCTGGAAGATCCCCGACGCGAGCTTTACGGTGGACGTCTTGGCAGCGAGAAACCCGAGCTGGCTCGCGGCGTCATACGAGTAGGCCTCGGCGACGAACGCGATGTCCAACCCGACTTTCTCCAGCTCAGCGAGCTCGTCAACGACTTCGGTGAATCCGCCGGCATAGCTCAGCGTGGTTCCAATGCGCATGCGGCGACCCTACCCGACCAAGCGGTTGAACGGGAAGACGCGTGATCCACAGATCGGTGAAAAAAGATGGAACCGGAAGTGGCATGCACCCGTCGTAGTCAATATGGGAGAAACCTCGATCAACGTCGCTGGTGTCCGGGGGGTCGCTGGGGAGTTCGACAGCGTGGCAGAAGAGCTGCAAAAAGCCATTCAGCAGCTGCGTGGGTTGTCTTTCGGTGGGGCATCGGCCGGACGGTGGCACACGGCCAAGGGCGACGCGGTCAGGGATGGGCTGCGCGAGGTGGTCACTCACCTCGAGAACTGGCAGCGCACCAACACCGCGATCGCCGAACAACTCCGTGCGACCGCGCAGCGTTATGCCGATCGGGATGCCAAGAACAAGGCAAGGGTGGCTGCAGCCAATGGCCGGTAAGTACGACATCGAGTCGCTGCGCAGCGAGGGCATCCAGGCGATCGCGAACTCGCAGAACTACACGACCACCGCGATCCGGGGAAACGGTAAGTCGCCGGTCACGATCACCAACCCGGACCTCACCGCCAACGAGGGCCAGCTGTTCGATTGGTACGACATGGACGCCGGCATGGACCTGAACAAGCTCGGTGCGGATCTTGAGCTGTTCAAGAGCGCGGTGACCACCATGAAGTCCGCCGCCGAACGTCAACACGGACAGCTGCAGCAGCTCATGGGCATGTGGGAAGGCAAAGGCTCGGAGGCTGCGAATCAGTTCCTGCGAACGCACAACTCCACCGCCGATGCGGTGACCAAGGAATTCGGGCAGGTATCCACAGGTCTTGACGGGTTACGCGAAACGCTGTGGACCATCGTCGATCTCAAGAAGCAGGCATCGACCATGGTCGATGGGTTGGTGACCGATCGTGCGTCCTTTGACAGTGCCGTCGCCACCTACAAGACCGGTACCGGCGACAGGTCGGTGGCCGACGAGACCAACGCCACGAAGATCGGCCCGCACGTCCAGCAGAACATCGAGGGCAAATGGCTTCCCGCCATGAAGGCGGCATGGGGCAAGGGCGGCGAGGCGTACGACACGTTCACCAGTGCGCTGAAGCAGGAGCTGCCCGCGGAGTTCAAGAACCCGCCCGGCCAGCTCGGACCGGAGTACGACTCGGACACCGAGTCCCCGCAGAACTCCACGGACAGGGACAGGGATAAAAACAAGGGCGGCAAGCAGGAGCCAGATGCTGCCGGGGGTGGCCAGAGCAGCGCCGCCAACGGGTCCGCCGGCGGCGGCGCGGGCGGCGGGATGCAGGGCACGGCGACCCCGGCCTCCGCGATGGGCAATCAGGGCGGGCAGATGGCTGGCGGCGGCCAGCAGGGTGCCGGCCAGGGGCAAGGGCAGCAGGGCATGGACCCGAGCCAGATTGTCAGCGGGTTGACCGGGGCCATGACGGGTGCGCTCGGATCCATCGGCCAGGCGGCCAGTGGCATTGTCACCGCCATCACGGAGGGCCTCTCCAGCATCCCGTTCGACCAGTTGGGACAGGGCGGCGATGCGGGCGACGAGAAGCCCGAGGACAAGATCGACGGGAAGGCCGACGAGGCTGCCGACAAGAAGGACCCGGACACCAAGATGGCGGCGGCCAAGGATGCGGCGATCCAGGAGGCCCGCTCGGATGCGGGCGCGACGTTCGCCACAGATGGCAAGCCGATGCAGGGCCCAGGCGTTCAGCTGGCGGGAGCAGGTGGCGTGGAGGCCACTCCGGCCCCTGCAGGTCAGACCACCCCGGGTGCGCCACTCGGGACCACGACGCCGCCGGGGGGTGCGGTTCCGCCGTCTACCGGTGGCCTGTCTGCCGCACAGCCCGCCGGATCGATGTCGCCGGTAAACCCACCGCCGGTCCACACACAGCAGCCGAACGCGGCCCAGCACCCCGAGCCTGCGCAGCAGCCCTCACCCGTGCCCTCGGTGGGGCCCAGCGGCCGGCAGGCTCAGCCTCAGGCCGCAGGGACGGATGCCGGGGAGACGCCGTGTGAAATCGCCGCCGATGAACTGCCTAAGGCTGGGCGATGATCGACATCACCGACGCCCTCGCAGGCATCGTCTCGGATTTCGAGAGCACCCTGGATCAGCTGCGGGATGACGCCGACGCAGCACGCGGCGACATGATGCTCGACGAGTCCGCCGAGGTCACGGAACTTAAGATGCCCATGCAGATCCATATGACCGAGTCCGACTTCGACGAGGACGACATCTACCGCTGGCAGCGGTGGCGGCGCTGACTACCTCAGCAGTGATTGCACGCGATCGATCTGGCTGATCTCCAGCGCAGCGGCGTCAGGCAGCGAGATATTCGGTAGTTCAGCTGCCGGGTCCGCGAAGTCGCGGTAGCGCTTGTCTCCGGCAAGTTGGAACAGCATATATCCGGTCAACAGGGCACGAGTGTTGCGCTGGGTTGCCCGGTTCGATCCGCCGAGTCCGACAAACCTGCGCAGCCAGCTGTGTTCCGGTAGCCCGCTGGACTTCGCCTTCGCGATGTTCCGCAACTCGGCACCCGGCCACGCCTGCGAGAGCGCCAGGGCATTCGAGCGCAGCGATTGGGCGTCGTCGGTGCTCGTCACAACGAGGCCGGGGATGGTCAACGCGGCGGCGCTGTTCTCGACGGGCGGCTGCGTTGCGCTGGGAAACAGCGCGACGACGGCCTTGGGGCCCGTCGGCCGGTTCTTCTTGTCCACCAGCGCTGAGGACCGCGCGGCCGCGAACACCGCCGCCGAGGCCCCCAACCCATGACCGGCCAGCGCTAGCTTGGTCGGATGCACGCTGATCTTGCCGTCGCCGAGGCGCACCCGGGTCACGATCTCGAGTGTTGTGGCCAAGTCGGCAGCCAGATTCAGGTGTGACGGGATCAATCCCTTCTCGGTGTCCGGGGCCGCCGCGACGATTCCCCAGGATGCGAGATGTTCCAGGGTCGCTCGGTACTTGTTCGTACCGGTCAGCCAGTCGTGTCCGAACGCCACCGCAGGCAGATTGAAGCCGGAATCCGGTGTGTAGACGACGCCGCTCACCCCGGCGAAGGCCAGGTCGCCACGCAGAACCTTGTGCGGACCACGACGGGTCAGGGCTTTGAATAGCGTGCGGGTACTCGCCATGGCATGACCGTAGCTGATCGTTGTCGTTGCGGACCGCAGCGGGAACTGAACTACCCTGGTGGGCTATGTGCGGAATCGTCGGGTACGTCGGCCACCGGGACGCCCTTGGTGTCGTCCTCGAGGCGCTGCGGCGGCTCGAGTACCGGGGCTATGACTCGGCGGGGGTTGCGCTGGCCGACGGCAGCGGCGGGCTGCTGGTGCAGCGCAAGGCGGGCCGGCTGGCCAACCTGGAATCCGCGATCGCGGAATCGGGAGAATCCTTCGGCGCTACCACCGGCATGGGGCACACCCGCTGGGCCACCCACGGTGCCCCCACCGACCGCAACGCTCACCCGCATCGGGATGCGACCGGCAAGGTCGCGGTGGTCCATAACGGGATCATCGAGAACTTCCCCGCATTGCGCGCCGAGCTGGAGACCGCGGGCGTCGAGTTCGGCAGCGACACCGACTCCGAGGTGGCCGTGCATCTGGTGGCGCGCCAGTACGAATCCGGAGACACCGCCGGTGACTTCGTGGCGTCGGTGCAGGCTGTGGTGCGACGGCTGGAGGGGCACTTCACCCTCGTCTTCTCCCACGCCGACGACCCGGGCACGATCGTGGCCGCGCGCCGGTCCACCCCGCTGGTCGTGGGTATCGGCGACGGTGAGATGTTCCTCGGGTCCGACGTTGCCGCGTTCATCGAATACACCAGGGAAGCCGTCGAACTGGGGCAGGACCAGGTTGTGGTGATCACCGCGGACGGCTATCGCATCACCGACTTCGCGGGTAACGACGACGCCGATAATGCGCGGGTCTTCACGATCGACTGGGACCTGTCGGCCGCGGAAAAGGGCGGCTACGAATACTTCATGCTCAAGGAGATCGCCGAACAGCCGGCGGCGGTGTCCGACACCTTGTTGGGGCACTTCGACCTCGGCCGGATAATTCTCGATGAGCAGCGGCTCTCCGATCAGGAACTGCGCGATATCGACAAGGTGTTCGTGGTGGCCTGCGGTACGGCATTCCATTCGGGCCTGCTGGCCAAGTACGCCATCGAGCATTGGACACGGCTGCCCGTGGAGATCGAGCTCGCGAGCGAATTCCGCTACCGCGACCCGGTTTTGGATCGCAGCACGCTCGTCGTCGCCATTTCGCAATCGGGTGAGACCGCGGACACCCTGGAAGCGGTGCGGCACGCCAAGGAGCAGAAGGCCAAGGTGCTGGCCGTCTGCAATACCAACGGTTCGCAGATTCCCCGTGAATGCGATGCGGTGCTCTACACGCGGGCCGGGCCGGAGATCGGTGTCGCCGCGACGAAGACATTCCTGGCGCAGGTGACCGCCAATTACATTGTGGGCCTGGCCTTGGCACAGGCTCGCGGGACCAAATACCCCGACGAAGTGGCTCGTGAGTACCACGAGCTGGAGGCCATGCCGGAGTTGATCGAGCGCGTCATCGCCGCCATGGATCCGGTCGCCGATCTCGCGCGGCAGTACGCGCAGTCCTCCAGCATCCTGTTCCTGGGGCGCCATGTCGGATATCCGGTGGCGCTGGAGGGTGCGCTCAAGCTCAAGGAGCTGGCATACATGCACGCCGAGGGATTCGCGGCCGGAGAGCTCAAGCACGGGCCGATCGCGCTGATCGAAGAGGGGCTGCCGGTCATCGTGGTGATGCCGTCACCCAAGGGCATGGGGTTGCTGCATTCGAAGCTGCTCAGCAACATTCGTGAGATTCAGGCTCGCGGGGCGCGGACGATCGTGATCGCCGAAGAGGGCGATGAGACGATCCGGCCGTACGCGGACCACCTCATCGAGATTCCGGCGGTGTCGACGTTGTACCAGCCGTTGCTCTCCACGATTCCGATGCAGGTGTTCGCCGCGGCGGTGGCGCAGGCCCGGGGATACGACGTGGACAAACCGCGGAACCTGGCCAAGTCGGTAACCGTCGAATAGCGGCGTCTGCATCCTGTGGCGCGCCAACCCTGCGTCGCCGACCCCGCGGCGTACCGTCTGCATCGCACGCCCACCAGTTCCTCGACGGCGAAGAGGGAGCGAGGGGAGCCCACGATTCATGAAGTACTACTACAGCGCCGAGCAGATTCGGGAAGCCGAGGCACCGCTGCTGGCCGCCCTGCCCGAGGGGGCCCTGATGCGGCGTGCGGCATACGGATTGGCCACGATCGTCGCTGACGAGTTGTCGCGGCGGGCCGGCGTGGTGGTCGGGCGGCGTGTGTGCGCGATCGTCGGTTCCGGAGATAACGGGGGAGACGCCTTGTGGGCGTTGACCTTCCTGCGCCGGCGCGGAGTATCAACCAGCGCGGTGCTGCTGAATCCCGAGCGGGCCCACCGTGCGGGTCTCGCCTCCTTCCGTAAGGCCGGCGGCCGGGTGGTGTCCGCGGTGCCCGGCGATACCGATGTCGTTCTGGATGGCGTCGTAGGAATTTCGGGGACCGGCCCGCTGCGGCCGGGAGCCGCCGAGATCGCCGATCAGATCAATGCCGAGGGCATTCCGGTGATCGCGGTGGACATCCCCAGTGGCGTAGACGTGCACACCGGCACAGTGGACGGAGCGGCCTTTCGGGCCGCCGTCACGGTGACGTTCGGTGGCTACAAACCCGTTCATGCTCTTGGTGATTGCGGCGAGGTCCGGTTGGTCGACATCGGGCTTGATCTGCCCGCCACGACGATCCGGGAACTCGACGCCCACGATGTGGCCCTCGCCTGGCCCATTCCCGGACCTGCCGATGACAAGTACACGCAAGGCGTGACGGGTGTGCTGGCGGGCTCGCACACCTATCCGGGGGCCGCCATCTTGTGTGCGGGTGCGGCCGTGGCTGCCACGGCCGGGATGGTTCGATACGCCGGATCGGCTGCTGCCGAGGTGGTTTCGCATTGGCCGGAAGTGATTGCCACTCAGACGGAAGAGGCGGCGGGCCGGGTGCAGGCCTGGGTGATCGGTCCGGGATACGGAACCGGCGAGCGCCAGACGCGAACCCTGCGGCGGGTGCTTTCGGGCGGGCTGCCGGTACTCGTCGATGCCGACGCCCTGACGATCCTCGCCGAGCACCCCGAGCTGGCTGATCTCGTGGCAGCGCGCGACGCCCCCACGCTCCTGACCCCGCATGCCGGTGAGTACCGCAGGCTCGCAGGTGAACCTCCGGGCCCCGATCGGGTTGGCGCCGCGCGGTCGTTGGCGCTGCGGCTGGGCGCCACGGTGCTCCTCAAGGGCAACGTCACCGTCATCGCACAGCCGGACGGAACCGCGTACGTAAACAAGGCGCACGGGTCATGGGCGGCGACGGCGGGCTCGGGCGATGTGCTCTCGGGTGTGATCGGTGCGCTGCTGGCCGCCGGAGTTCCCGCCGACAAGGCTGCGGCGATGGGGGCTTACGTGCACGCCCGCGCGGCATCTGCCGCCGCGGCAGATCCCGGTCCGGGTAAAGCTCCCATTTCGGCTTCCCGTCTTCTTGGGCATCTACGTTGGGCGGTCGCCGAAATAGGGTGAGAATCGGCTTATGTCGAATCCCCGCGATCAGTTCAGTCTTTCGGCGCACGCCGGAAAGATCAACGCCTCGTCCTTCAGCCCCGCATACACCGGCCGGTTGTCGACCGCGCCCATCCCGGCCCTGCGCCTCCCCGACGAGCCGATGGATCCGCAGGCCGCTTACCGGTTCATTCACGACGAACTGATGCTCGACGGCAGTTCGCGGCTCAACCTGGCCACCTTCGTCACGACCTGGATGGATCCCGAGGCAGAGAAGCTGATGGCCGAGACGTTCGACAAGAACATGATCGACAAGGACGAATACCCGGCGACCGCCGCGATTGAGTCGCGGTGCGTGGCCATGGTGGCCGATCTGTTCCACGCCGATGATCTATCTGCCGAGGACCCGTCATCGGCGATCGGGGTATCGACCATCGGGTCCAGTGAGGCGGTGATGCTCGCCGGGCTGGCCCTCAAGTGGCGCTGGCGCGCCAAAATCGGTGACGGCTGGAAGGGCCGCACACCGAACCTGGTGATGGGGTCCAACGTGCAGGTGGTGTGGGAGAAGTTCTGCCGGTACTTCGACGTTGAGCCGCGGTATCTGCCGATGGCGAAGGACCGGTACGTCATCACTCCCGAGCAGGTGCTCGACGCGGTGGACGAGGACACCATCGGAGTGGTGGGCATCCTGGGCACCACCTTCACCGGTGAGCTGGAGCCGATCGCCGAGATTTGCGCGGCGCTGGACACTTTGGCGGCCACGCCCGGCAAGCCGGATGTCCCGGTACACGTGGACGCCGCCAGTGGCGGATTCGTGGTGCCGTTCCTGCATCCCGAACTGCATTGGGATTTCCGGCTGCCCCGGGTGGTGTCGATCAACGTCAGTGGGCACAAGTACGGCCTGACCTATCCGGGAATCGGCTTCGTGGTGTGGCGCAGCAAGGAGCACCTGCCCGAAGATCTGGTGTTCCGGGTCAACTACCTCGGCGGAGATATGCCGACGTTCACCCTCAACTTCTCCCGCCCGGGTAATCAGGTGGTCGGGCAGTACTACAACTTCCTGCGATTGGGGCGGGCCGGTTACGCGCAGGTGATGCGCTGTTTGTCGGAGACCGCCCGCTGGTTCGGCGACGAGCTGAACAAGAGCGAGCACTTTGAGGTGATCACCGACGGCTCGGCGATTCCGGTGGTGTCGTTCCGGCTCAAGGGCGACCGCCCATACACGGAGTTCGACATCTCGCATTCGTTGCGGGCCTTTGGCTGGCAGGTGCCGGCCTACACGATGCCCGAGGACGTCACCGATGTTGCGGTGCTGCGGGTGGTGGTGCGCGAAGGCTTCTCAGGTGATCTTGCCCGTGCGCTCCGCGATGACCTCATCACCGTGTTGAAGGGGCTTGACGAGCTGAAACCGAACGGGCACTTCGACGCGGTGCAGCCGTTCGCGCACTGATACGGCGGGCGGGAGCGCTGCGACTCGGGGATCTGACGCGGATGGGACAATAGAGCCGGTGACGACAACTTCGACGACAACGGACGGCCTCCCGCCGAACACGGGTGAGACGACCGCGCAGGCGGTCGTCGACCTGGGTGCCATTGCGCACAACGTCCAGTTGCTGCGTGAGTACGCCGGCGAGGCCCGGCTCATGGTGGTCGTCAAGGCCGACGGCTACGGGCACGGAGCCTTGCCGGTGGCGCGTGCCGCGCTCGCGGCCGGGGCCGACGAACTCGGTGTCGCCACCATCAGTGAGGCGCTGCAGGTCCGCGCGGGTGGGATCGACGCGCCGCTGCTCGCCTGGCTGCATGCCCCGGGCGCCGACTACGCCGCCGCGCTGAAAGCCGATGTCCAGGTCGCGGTGTCCTCGCTCGATCAGCTCAGCGAGTTGCTTGACGCGGCGCAGTCCACGGGGCGTCAGGCGGTCACGACCGTCAAGGTGGATACCGGGCTCAATCGCAACGGGGTACCGGCCGAGTACACCCGTGACCTTTTCGAAGCGTTGGCGAAGGCGCAGGCCGAGCAGTCAATCCGGGTGCGCGGCATCATGTCTCATTTCGCATACGCCGATCAGCTCGGTAATCCCACCATCGACATGCAGAGAGGGCGGTTCGACGAGGCGCTCGGGTTGGCACGTGACCTGGGGCTGCGTTATGAGGTGGCACACCTGTCGAATTCGGCGGCCACGCTGACTCGTCCCGATGTCCGATATGACATGGTGCGCGCGGGCATTGCGCTGTACGGCATCAACCCGATGCCCGGTGAGATACAGACCGGCCTGATTCCGGCGATGTCGCTCACGTGTGCTGTGTCGTCGGTGAAGCCGGTACGGGCCGGTGAAGGGGTGTCGTACGGACACGTATGGACGGCCCCGCGCGATACCAACGCGGCGCTCATCGGGATCGGCTACGCCGATGGCGTGGTCCGTGGATTGGGTAACCGCTTCGAGGTGGCCATCGGAGGGCGCCGGTACCCGAACATCGGCCGTGTCTGCATGGACCAGTTCGTGGTCGACGTGGGCGACAACGAGGCCGGGGTGCGGGCCGGCGACGTCGCAACGCTTTTCGGTTCGGGTGTGGCGGGGGAGCCCACCGCGCAGGAATGGGCGGAGCTGCTCGACACCATCGCCTACGAGGTGGTCACCTGCCCTCGCGGCAGGGTGGTGCGAACGTACCGGGATTCCAGGACCGTTGAGCAGTAAGTCGAACGCCTGGCTGGCCGGCGTGGCGGGGCTCGGTGCGGTGGTGACGGTGGCCGGTGTCGGCACCGCGCGCTCGATCGGTAGACGCAGGTTCGATGATCCCTACCGCGATGAGGATTTCGACCTCTTGGAGACCGATCGAGGCAGCATCGTGATGACCGACGACGGTGTGCCGCTGGCGGTTCGGGAGGTGGGTCCCTCGAACGCGCCGCTGACCGTCGTGTTCGTACACGGTTTCTGTCTGCAGATGGCGTCCTTTCATTTCCAGCGCCGCGAGCTCGCGAGCCGTTGGGGAGACAACGTCCGCATGGTCTTCTATGACCAGCGCGGACACGGGCGCTCGGGTCTGCCGGCTCCCAAGTCATGCACCATCCGTCAGCTCGGCGATGATCTCGAATCGGTGCTGCGGGTGTTGGTACCCCGGGGTAATGCTGTCCTGGTGGGGCATTCGATGGGCGGCATGACCATCCTTGCCCACGCCGGACGTCATCCCGGGCAGTATGGCCGCAGGATTGTCGGGGTCGGGTTGATCGCCAGTGCGGCCGAAGGTCTTTCGCACACCGCTATCGGTGAGGGGTTGCGCAATCCAGCATTGCGGGTGCTGCGCACGGCCGTGCACTACGCGCCGCGACCCGCTCACCACGGCCGCGGCGCGGTCAAGTCGCTCGTAGGTCCGGTGCTGCAGGCCGCCTCGTACGGAGGTCAACGGGTGAGCCCGACGCTCGTGAGGTTCAGTGAGCGCATGATTCATCAGACACCCGTCACGACCATCGTGGATTTTCTGCGGGCGCTCGAGGAGCACGACGAGACGGCGGCACTGCCGACCATCGCGCCGCTGCCGAGCCTGGTGGTATGCGGTGATACCGACATGCTCACCCCGCTGGTTCAATCGGAGTCCATGGCAGCGCAATTGGGGTCGAGCGGACACAACGAGTTGATCCTGGTGCGTGAATCGGGGCATCTGGTGCAACTTGAACATCCCGGAATCGTCAACGACGGCATCGATCGTCTCGTCAGGCGCTCGACCCCAACACTTTTCGCTGCCATCAAACAGCGTCTGCGTGATCGGACCGGGCTGTGATCGATGAGTCGGGACGCATCGCGTTGCCCACGCTGCAGGACACACTGGATTTCGGGGCGCGGATCGGGCGTGACCTCGCCGCGGGCGACGTCGTCGTGCTCGACGGTCCGCTGGGGGCGGGAAAGACCGCATTGACCAAGGGAATCGCGTTGGGCATGGATGTCGACGGCCCCATCACTTCG
This sequence comes from Mycobacteroides sp. H001, assembly GCF_001440005.1. Taxonomy (NCBI): domain Bacteria; kingdom Bacillati; phylum Actinomycetota; class Actinomycetes; order Mycobacteriales; family Mycobacteriaceae; genus Mycobacteroides; species Mycobacteroides sp. H001. The sequence goes on along the minus strand of NZ_LJYH01000050.1, from coordinate 38,474 downwards.
CCGTCGTATGTGCTGGCCCGCGTCCACGAGGCGCGGCGCCCGGGTGCACCGGCACTGGTGCATGTGGACGTCTACCGGCTGCTGGAACATCACGGTGCCGACCTGCTCGGCGAGCTCGACTCGCTGGATCTCGATACCGACCTGGACGACTCGGTGGTCGTTGTGGAGTGGGGCGAGGGGCTGGCGGAGCGCTTGTCGGAACATCACCTGGATATCCGGCTGCAACGTGCACCCGACTCCGATGAACGCACCGCAACCTGGCATTGGAGCCGTAAGCCGTGAGCGTGATACTTGCCCTGGACACCGCCACCCCTGCGATCACGGCGGGGCTTGTGAGGCGGGCACCGGATGGATCGGTGCAGGCCTTGTCCGAACGAATCACCATGGGTGCCAAGGGGCATGCCGAGGCACTTACCCCGAATATCGGGGCGGCGTGTGCCGATGCCGGGGTCGTCGTCGGTGAACTCGACGCGATTGTGGTGGGTTGCGGTCCGGGTCCGTTCACCGGACTGCGTGTCGGGATGGCGACTGCCGCGGCGATGGGTCTGGCGCTGGATATCCCGGTGTATCCAGTATGCACACTCGACGCGATCGGCTATGACACCACCGGCAGCGTGCTCGTCGTCACCGACGCGCGCCGGCGCGAGGTGTACTGGGCCGGTTACCGCGACGGAACACGCATCGGCGGCCCGGCCGTCGACGCGCCCGCGGACGTCTCGGTGCAGGGCTACGACTTGGTGGCTGGATCACCAGATCACACAGTGCTTTTCGATCTCCCCGTGCTTGACCGTCAGTTCCCGTCGCCCTCGCGGCTGGTACAGGTGGTCGACTGGGGCCAGCCTCCGGGTGCCCTGACGCCGCTGTATTTGCGTCGCCCCGATGCCAAAGAACCCCGTCGATGACGGTCGAGCTGAAGCCTCTTCGCCGGCGCGACACCCGTCGGTGCGCCGAACTTGAGGCGATTCTGTTCGCAGGTGATGACCCGTGGCCGGAGTCGGCCTTTCGCGCGGAGCTCGCGTCCCCTCACATCCACTACCTGGCGGCCAGGGACGGGCACACGCTGGTGGGATACGGCGGCATCTCCCGGTTGGGACATCACGAACCGGAGTACGAGATTCACACCATCGGCGTGGATCCCGCCTACCAGAAACAGGGCATCGGACGGCGTCTGTTGGACAAGCTGCTCGCGCATGCGGATCGCGATCCGGGACCGGTGTTCTTGGAGGTGCGTACCGACAACGCGGCCGCGATCGCGCTGTACCACGGCACCGGATTCGAGACCGTCGGCGTGCGCAAGCGGTATTACCCGGGCAGTGGGGCCGATGCGTTCACCATGAAACGCCCTGCGCAGGGCATTGTGAAATAGGCTGGTGCGGCCATGACAGTCATCCTCGCCATCGAAAGCTCCTGCGACGAAACCGGAGTGGGTATCGCCGAGCTGACCCCCGACGGGTCGGTGGTGTTGTTGGCCGATGAGGTGGCTTCCAGCGTCGACGAGCACGCACGTTTCGGCGGGGTGGTGCCGGAGATCGCTTCCCGCGCGCATCTGGAGGCACTTGGCGTTACCGCCCGGCGCGCGCTGGACATCGCCGGCGTGCAGAAGCCCGACGTGGTCGCTGCGACCATCGGTCCGGGTCTTGCGGGTGCGCTTCTGGTCGGGGTATCGGCCGCCAAGGGGCTGGCATTGGCCTGGGGTGTGCCCTTCTATGGGGTGAACCATCTGGGCGGGCACATTGCCGCCGACGTCTACGAGAACGGGCCGCTGCCCGAATGCGTGGCGCTGTTGGTCTCGGGCGGGCACACCAGCCTGCTGCATGTGCGCTCGCTGGCCGAGCCCATCGAGGAGCTCGGTGCCACAGTGGATGATGCCGCCGGTGAGGCCTATGACAAGGTCGCGCGGCTACTCGGTCTGGGGTACCCGGGCGGCAGGGTGCTCGACGAGCTTGCGCAACAAGGAGATTCATCGGCTGTCCCGTTTCCGCGAGGGATGATGAGGCCGCAGGATGCCCGGCACAGTTTCAGCTTCTCGGGGCTCAAGACGGCGGTCGCGCGGTATGTGGAGAAAACTCCCGACTTTGTGCCCGCCGATGTCGCCGCGGGCTTTCAGGAGTCGGTCGCCGATGTGTTGACCATGAAGGCGGTGCGCGCGGCGGCCGACCTGGGGGTCTCGACGCTGCTGATCGCCGGTGGTGTGGCCGCCAACTCGCGGGTACGCGTACTTGCCGAGCAGCGGTGTGCCGAGGCCGGTCTGACGCTTCGCGTGCCACCGCTGCGGTTGTGCACCGACAACGGCGCGATGATCGCTTCCTTCGCGGCGCATCTGGTGGCTGCGGGCGCCGAGCCCTCCTCGCTGCAGGCCGCGGCGGATCCCGGGCTGCCGGTGGTGAAGGGGCAGGTGCGGTGACGGGCCCCAGCGACAGCGTGGCCGACCGCCTTGCCATCACCGATCTGTTGTATCGATACGCCGAGCTGATGGACGCGGGGGACTTCGACGGAGTCGGGGAGCTCCTCGGCCGCGGCTCCTTCGGCGGCGAGCAGGGCAGTGTGTCCGGCGCCTCGGCCATCACCAAGCTCTTCTTCACCACCACCCGTCGCTACCGCGAGACCGGCGGCACCCCGCGCACCAGGCATCTGGTGCTCAACCCGATCGTGGAGGTCGGGGGCGACCGCACGGCCTCGGCGCGGTCGACGTTTTGCGTGGTGCAGGCCACCGAGCAGCTGCCGCTGCAGCCGATCGTCATGGGCCGATACCGGGATACGTTCGGCCGTGACGAGCACGGGTGGTACTTCAGCTCGCGCCGGGTGGATGTGGAGATGGTCGGTGATGTGTCGGCCCACCTGCTCATGGATCCCGGGACCCTGAGCGGGTAACGACAACCCAGCCTTGAGCGCTAGCACTCTCATGTATAGAGTGCTAGATGGCGATCGGTTGACGTCGTGTCGGCACCCGCGACGACGGCGCGGCACTCATCCGGCCGCCGAAGCATCTGTTGACAATCCAGGCTCATGGGCATCAGGCCCACCGAGCCACCCTGAGAGGGAAAGGGATCACTGTGGCCGTGAACATCAAGCCACTCGAGGACAAGATCCTCGTACAGGCCAATGAGGCCGAGACCACGACCGCTTCCGGTCTGGTCATCCCGGACACCGCCAAGGAGAAGCCGCAAGAAGGCACCGTCGTCGCAGTTGGCCCCGGCCGCTGGGATGAGGATGGCGAAAAGCGGATCCCCCTGGACGTGTCCGAGGGTGACGTCGTCATCTACAGCAAGTACGGCGGCACCGAGATCAAGTACAACGGCGAGGAGTACTTGATCCTGTCGGCTCGCGACGTGCTGGCTGTCGTTAGCAAGTAACACCGTGTGACCGCCCCGGAAACCACCTGCGTTGCAGGCGTTTTCCGGGGCGGCACGCGTTTTACCCATTCCTGTCGGTGCTGAATCAGCCGAATAGAGAGAACACATGAGCAAGCTGATCGAATTCAACGAGACCGCGCGCCGCGCCCTGGAAGCCGGGGTCAACAAGCTGGCCGACGCGGTCAAGGTCACGCTCGGTCCCCGTGGTCGGCACGTGGTGCTGGCCAAGGCATTCGGCGGTCCCGCCGTGACCAACGACGGCGTCACCATCGCCCGAGACATCGACCTGGAAGACCCCTTCGAAAACCTGGGTGCCCAGCTGGTCAAGTCGGTGGCGACCAAGACCAACGACGTCGCCGGTGACGGCACCACCACCGCCACGGTGCTGGCGCAGGCACTGGTCAAGGCTGGTCTGCGCAATGTGGCCGCTGGTGCCAACCCGATTGCGCTCGGCGCCGGTATCGCCCGCGCCGCGGACGCGGTGTCCGAGCGTCTGTTGACGGTGGCCGCACCGGTGTCCGGCGAGCACGCCATCGCCCAGGTGGCCACAGTCTCCTCGCGCGATCCGGAGATCGGCGAGCTGGTCGGCGAGGCCATGACCAAGGTTGGCGGCGACGGTGTGGTCAGCGTTGAGGAATCGTCGACCATCAACACCGAGCTGGTCATCACCGACGGTGTGCAGTTCGACAAGGGCTACCTGTCGCAGTACTTCGTGACCGACTTCGATGAGCAGAAGGCGATCCTGGAAGACGCGCTGGTGCTGCTGCATCGCGACAAGATCAGCTCGCTGCCCGATCTGCTGCCGCTGCTGGAGCTGGTGGCCAAGGAGGGTAAGCCGCTGCTGATCGTGGCCGAGGACGTGGAGGGTGAGCCGCTGTCCACTCTGGTCGTCAACGCGATCCGCAAGACCCTCAAGGCCGTCGCGGTGAAGGCGCCCTTCTTCGGCGACCGCCGCAAGGCGTTCCTGGAGGACCTGGCGATCGTCACCAACGCACAGGTGGTCAACCCCGATGTGGGTCTGTCGCTGCGCGAGGCGGGCATCGAGGTGCTCGGCACCGCACGCCGCATCGTGGTGAGCAAGGACGAGACGGTCATCGTCGAGGGCGGCGGCACCGAGGACGCCATCAAGGCGCGTGTCGCTCAGCTGAAGGCGGAGATCGAGACCACCGACTCTGACTGGGACCGCGAGAAGCTGCAGGAGCGCCTGGCCAAGCTGGCCGGCGGTGTCGCGGTGATCAAGGTGGGCGCTGCCACCGACACCGCACTCAAGGAGCGCAAGCACCGTGTCGAGGACGCCGTCTCGGCGGCCAAGGCCGCCGTGGAGGAGGGCATCGTCGCCGGTGGCGGTAGTGCCCTGGTGCAGGCTCGTTCGGCGTTGGACGGTTTGCGTGTCGAGCTCAAGGGTGACGAGGCCAAGGGTGTCGACGTGTTCGAGGCCGCGCTCTCCGCACCGCTCTTCTGGATCGCCGCCAATGCGGGGCTGGACGGAGCCGTCGTGGTGAGCAAGGTGGCCGAGCTGGACGCCGGACACGGCTTCAACGCGGCCACGCTCGAGTACGGCGACCTGATCGCCGATGGCGTCATCGATCCGGTGAAGGTGACCCGTTCGGCCGTCATCAACGCGGCGTCCGCCGCACGGATGATCCTGACCACCGAGACCAGCATCGTCGATAAGCCGGCCGAGGAAGTAGATCACGGGCACGGCCACCACGGCCACGCCCACTAGATAGCGCTACGAAGACACCCCCGGCCTACGAGGACCCGGGGGTGTTTTCGTCTGTCGGAGGTTTACTGAACAGATGGCTACTCAGATGTCACGACTGACGGCGGTTGCCCTGGCCGGGCTGTTGCTCTCGGGCTGCGAGGCGAACTTCAGCCTGGGGTCGTCGTCCCCTGAGCTCGCCAAGGCGAAGCTGGAGCAGGGGCTCAAGGACGGAATCAAGGACAAGACCGGGGTCGCGCTCACCAGTGCCTCGTGTGACGGGCCGCTGAAGGGTGAGAAGGGTGCAACGCAGCGGTGCGCGGTCGTCGACGGAGAGGGGAAAACCATCGGCGTCACGGTCACCGCGACCGCGGTCCAGGGATCGCAGATTTCTTTCAACTGGAAGGTCGACGACCAGTCGGCGGGTTCCTCCGCCTAGGTCGATCTCCGCAAACGTTGGGCCCCCGCCGCCATCTGGTCGCGGGGGCCCAACGCGTGCTGTACGTATTACGCGGAGCGACGTATCCCGCGGCGCAGGATCAATTCGCGCTCGGACTCCGAAAGTCCACCCCAGATTCCGTAGGGCTCGGCGACGGCCAGCGCATGTGCGCGGCACTGCACCAGCACCGGGCATGCCCGGCACATCTCCTTGGCCTTCATCTCGCGTTGTGCGCGGGCGCGGCCGCGTTCACCGTCGGGATGAAAGAACACTGACGAATCGACCCCTCGGCAAAGGCCCTTCATCTGCCAATCCCAAATATCTGCGTTGGGCCCAGGCAATTGCTGTGGCTGCGGCATGTGGTTAACCCTCTCGCTGCGCGCGCAGTCGACCTGCGCGTGAGTGAAGTAGCACCAGACGTGTCGCCGATGACAAGCGGTGTACACAAAGTAGGTGCGCGGTCGAAATCCAGTCAATAGGCGATGATCATGGCAACATCACGCCATTAGGTCCAGAATTAACATCACGTTCATCGTCTTTGCTCTTCGTTGGTACGTAACGCTCGCTCACCTGCGTGGTCAGCCTGTTTTGGCCGTGGGTTTTCCGTTTCCTTAACGCGGCGTTCGGCAACTGTTTACGCCATCCGTTGACGTGGATTTAACATCCGCTGCATCAACTGTTAACTCCATTTCTTGGGGAATTGGTACCGTGACCGCGCCCATGGTGACTTCCCGATCATCCGCAGCCGCCGCGCTTACCGCCGCAGCCTTCGGTCCGCTTCCAGCAATCTGGCCACTGCCTCCCGCCGCCACGCCCGAGGATGTCTGGCTGCGTGCCGTGGCGCTCGGGGGAGCCGGACGCTATGCGGCCGCGCATGCGGAGCTGAACGCCATCGCGGTGTCTCGGCCCGGCGGCTTGGCCTCGCGCACGCTGAGCACACGCGCATCCCTGGTGCGTCAGCTCGGGTGGCACGCACAGGCGCGTGGGTTGGACGGCCGAGCGTTGGCGATGGCCGATGCTGATGCGGAGGCTCGATCCGATGCGCTCATCGGGTTGGCGGCCGACGCGCTGGGACTGGCGCGGTTCCCGCTTGCTCAGTCTTTACTGGATCAGGCTGAGTCGTTGTCTGCGCACGGTGATGTTCGTTGGCCGTGGCGCCTGCCTTTGCGGCTGGCCTGGGTGCGCGCCGAGCTGGCGATGGTCTCCGGCCATGGTGCGCGATCGCTACGGTACGCCCGTACCGCCGAACGTCTCGCGCTCGACGTGCCTTCGGTAAGACACCAGGTCAAGACGATGATGGTGCTCGCGGCAGCCCTCAGCAGTGCTGGTGATTTCGACGAGTCCGCGGCCGTCGCCGCCCGCGGATTGCAGGCCGCAACGGCGAACGCACTGGTGCCGCTGCGCTGGGCGCTGGCGGCGATGTTGGCGAGTCTGCCCGCCTCCGGGGAGGCAGGGCAACGCCGTGAAGACCTTGTTGCTGTTCGCCGCGACTGTGCTGCCTGGATAGCCCATGCGGGCGGCCGTTGGCGTCTTGAGGAGGTGGACTAAATGCGTTCCCTCTCTGCAGCCAACGCTATTGTCCTAGGTAACAGCACCACCACGGTGCATCACACGTAACGCTGGGGAATGCGCAGTCGATGACAAGTACGGAGAGCGGGCTCGACGACGTCGTTGCTGCTGCCGTCAAAGGCGATCGCGACGCGCTCTCCGAGGTACTTAGTGCCATCCGGCCCGTCGTGGTGCGATATTGCCGCGCGCGGGTCGGCACTGCGGAAAGAAGTGGTCTCTCCGCGGACGATGTTGCGCAGGAGGTGTGTCTCGCGGTGATCGCAGCGCTGCCTCGCTATCAGGATCAGGGACGCCCGTTCCTGGCTTTTGTGTACGGCATTGCCGCGCACAAGGTGGCCGATGCGCATCGTGCGATGGCTCGAGACAAGTCCGATCCGGCTGAGAGCCTTCCGGAACAGTTCGACCGCGATGCGGGGCCCGAGCAGGAGGCGTTGAACTCCGAGTCGGCACGACGGATGCAGGCCCTGCTGGAAGTGTTGCCCGAGAAACAGCGCGAGATCCTGATCCTTCGGGTCGTCGTCGGTCTGTCGGCGGAAGAGACTGCCGATGCGGTGGGTAGTAGTGCGGGCGCGGTGCGGGTGGCGCAGCACCGGGCGTTGCAGAGACTGAAGGCAGAGATGACGCGGGCGGGCGGTGATCACCGTGGCTGATGGACGCGGATGGTTCCCCGGCGGCCAGGGCTGGCAGGAGAACGAGGGTCCCGAGGACCTTGCGGCACTGCGGCGCACCAACCGGATGATCGATGCCATCGCGGCAGATCTGCCGGTGGCGACTTCCGATTCCGACGAGTACGCCGTGGCGATGATGTTGGCGGCGTGGCGCGAGGATGTTGGGCGCGAACCGATGCCGGCCAAACCCACTCTGGGGCAGGCGCGTAACGCGCTGCGTGAGCGTGGTGGCCGTTCGCGGCTGCTGGCCACCACGGTAGGTTCGGCCGCCGCCGTCACCTTGCTCTTCGGCGGATTCGGTGCGGCGGTTTACCAATCGCATCCCGGTGACGCGTTGTATGGACTGCGTACCTCGTTGTTCGGTGCGGGCCCGACGGTGCGCACCGATCCTGTGGTGCTGTCGGCGCAGACCGAACTCGCCCAGGTGGAAAAGCTTATTTCCCAAGGTGATTGGGAAGGTGCGCAGCAGCAGCTCGGGGTGGCCGCCGCGCGTGTCAACGAGGTCGGCGATGCCCAGCAGAAGGCCGAACTGGCCAGCCGGGTGCAGCAGGCGGAGGTCAGGATCGACGCCAAGGACCCTGTGGCGACGGTGCCGCCGGAGATGGCGACCGAGACTCCGCGAATCATGCTGTCACCGCCGGTGATTGCGGCCACCACGGCCTCGACGACTTCTACGACGTCGGTATCGACCTCTGCGTCGGACACGACGTCCACGTCGACGACGCCGTCCACGTCCACGTCGGAGACGACCGCCACCACCTCGGCGCCGACGGAGACCACCAGCTCTCCCGGTTCGACATCGACGAGCACTTCCGGCTCCGCTGGCTCCACGTCGACCTCGACCACGGTGTCGGTGACCTCGACACCGTCGATATCGACATCAACGGCTACGTCGACCCCGTCCATCGTGACGGAGACAACGACGGCACCCTCGACGCCCGTGACGTCCACGTCCGTCCCCGGGGTGACGACGTCGGTGCCGAGCGTGACGGTCAGCACCGTGGTGCCGTCGACGGCGTCGATCGTGACCGCCCCGACGACTCCTGGCGGGGTGACCATCGTCACCACCCCACGCGGAGCCGCCGACACTCCAGTCATCACCGCGCCGACGACGATTCAGGCGCCGTCGCCGATCACTCGCACCCCGGAGAACCCGGTGCCGGTCTTCCAGGCACCCATCAACAGCCCCGGCTCGATCAACAGCCCGGGCTCTGTGAACAGCCCGGGCTCCGGAAGCATCAATGGATTCCCCGGTAGTGGCGGAAGCGCGGGTTCGGGTGCGGACGGTCCGTCGCGGCACGCGCCGCCGATGACCTCAGTGCCGGTGGCGCCGGCCAATCCCGGGGGTGGGTCGTCGAGTCACGGCGGCGGCTCGGGCACGAGCGCCGGCGAGTAAGCCGAAAGCGGCTAAATCAGCGGAATCCGTCGCGGTCCGTCGCTGCCTCGTTGAGTGAGGCATCCGCGTATCCGCGGCAATAATCCCAGGTCACATAGGCTTCGGGCTCGGGATCGAAGGCAGGTTCGTGCGGACGGACGGTTCCGTCGACGAGCAGCTGCAGCAGATTCGCGCGGAGCATGTCCCAGTCGTGATAGTGGTCCTGCTGGCACTCGTCACAGCAAACGACGAGCCCTCGAATTCCTTTGTGGGCGAGTAGTGCCTCGTAGACCGCGAGATCCGCGAGATCTTCCTCGACCGCGATTCGCTCCTGCGGGTCGAGCGGCTGGCCCGGCTCGATCGCATCGAGCGCGGCCGACGGATCATGGGGATCGTCGGCGAAGGGGTCAGGTGGCAATCCCGGCGGAAAGTGGTCGCGCACACTCTTAGAGTACGCAATTCGCGGGTTCGCGCGCCAGCTCACCTGGGGCATGTCCGGGGATATCGAGAACGAGGCGAGCCGATAGGATGGACATAATCCGCTCTATTGCGCATCCATAGCGCACTGGGGATGTATACGACGGCTATCTGGCATGGAGGCTTGAATGACCATTGCGGCAGGGTCCGTCCACACCGGCGGCGACGATCCGCACAAGGTCGCCATGCTCGGTCTGACCTTCGATGATGTGCTGTTGCTGCCTGCGGCATCGGATGTGTTGCCGAACGGCGCGGACACCTCGTCCCAGCTGACCAAGCGGATCAGGCTCAATGTGCCGCTGGTCAGCTCGGCGATGGACACCGTGACCGAGGCCCGGATGGCGATCGCGATGGCGCGTGCCGGCGGGATGGGCGTGCTGCACCGCAACCTGTCGCTGGAGGATCAAGCCGGCCAGGTCGAGACGGTCAAGCGGTCCGAGGCCGGCATGGTGACCAACCCGGTGACCTGCTCGCCCGAGAACACCCTGGCCGAGGTCGACGCGCTGTGTGCGCGATTCCGTATTTCGGGTCTACCGGTGGTGAATCCTCAGGGCGCGCTCGTGGGGATCATCACCAACCGGGACATGCGGTTCGAGGCCGATCTGTCCAAGCCGGTCGCCGAGGTGATGACCAAGCCGCCGCTGATCACCGCGCGCCAGGGCGTGACTGCCGACGCTGCGCTGGGGCTGTTGCGGCGCAACAAGATCGAGAAGCTTCCCATCGTCGACGGTGACGGCCGTCTGACCGGACTCATCACGGTCAAGGATTTCGCGAAGACCGAGCAGCATCCCAATGCCACCAAGGACAGCGACGGACGGCTTCTGGTCGGCGCGGCGGTCGGTGTGGGCGATGACGCCTGGACGCGGGCCATGGCGCTCGTGGACGCGGGTGTCGATGTGCTGATCGTGGACACGGCGCATGCGCACAACCGCAAGGTGCTGGACATGGTCGGCAAGCTCAAGGCCGAGGTGGGTGAGCGCGTCGACGTGGTCGGCGGGAACGTCGCCACCCGGTCGGGTGCGGCGGCGCTCATCGAGGCGGGCGCCGACGCGGTGAAGGTCGGCGTGGGTCCGGGCTCCATCTGCACCACCCGCGTGGTGGCCGGCGTCGGTGCACCGCAGATCACCGCGATCCTGGAGGCCTCGGCGGTCTGCCACCTGGCCGGTGTTCCGGTGATCGCCGACGGCGGCATGCAGTATTCGGGTGATATCGCCAAGGCGCTTGCCGCCGGTGCGTCCACGACAATGCTCGGGTCTCTGCTTGCGGGCACCGCCGAGTCGCCTGGTGAACTGATCTTCGTCAACGGCAAGCAGTTCAAGAGCTACCGTGGCATGGGGTCCATGGGGGCCATGCAGGGACGCGGTGCGGCCGGCAACACCGGGCGGAGCTACTCGAAGGACCGCTACTTCCAGGACGACGTGTTGTCCGAAGACAAGCTGGTGCCCGAGGGTATCGAGGGCCGGGTTCCGTTCCGCGGCCCGCTGTCGACGGTCATGCATCAGTTGACGGGCGGCCTGCGTGCCGCCATGGGGTACACCGGGGCGTCGAGCATCGAAGAGCTGCAGCGCGCTCAGTTCGTACAGATCACCGCGGCCGGGCTCAAGGAGAGCCATCCGCATGACATCACCATGACGGCCGAAGCGCCGAACTACTACGTGCGTTAACAGTCGGCACCGCAAAGGAAGTCAACATGCGTGACCTCGTCGAAATCGGCATGGGCAGAACAGCTCGTCGTACCTATGAACTCGATGACGTAAACATTGTCCCGTCGCGCCGCACGCGTTCCTCGCAGGACGTGTCGACGGCGTGGCAGCTCGATGCCTACCGCTTCGAGATTCCGGTGGTGGCGCACCCGACCGACGCGCTGGTTTCGCCGCAATTCGCGATAGAACTCGGGCGGGCCGGCGGGCTGGGTGTCATCAACGGTGAGGGATTGTGGGGCCGGCACGCCGATGTCGAGGCCCGCATCGCCGAGGTGGTCGAGGTCGCCCAGAAGGAGCCGGAGCCTTCCGCCGCGATTCGGCTGTTGCAGCAGTTGCATTCGGCGCCAATCGATCCCGAGCTGCTGGCGACGGCCATCGCCGAAGTCCGCGGTGCCGGAGTGACCACCGCCGTGCGGGTGAGCCCGCAGAATGCGCAGCTGCTGACCCCGCACTTGATCTCTGCCGGTATCGACCTGCTGGTCATCCACGGCACCATCGTCTCGGCCGAGCGGGTGGCCCGCGACGGCGAGCCACTCAACCTGAAAACCTTTATCTCCGAGCTGGATATCCCCGTCGTCGCCGGTGGCGTTATAGACCACCGCACGGCGCTGCATCTGATGCGCACGGGTGCTGCCGGTGTCATCGTCGGGTACGGGCAGACCGCGGGTGCGACGACCAGCGGAGAGGTGCTGGGCATCAGTGTCGCGATGGCCACCGCCATCGCCGACGCCGCCGCGGCCCGCCGTGAGTATCTCGACGAGACCGGTGGCCGGTACGTGCATGTGCTGGCCGATGGCGACATCCATACCTCGGGTGACCTCGCGAAATCCATCGCCTGCGGTGCCGATGCCGTCGTACTGGGGACGCCGCTGGCCGCCGCCCAGGAGGCCGCCGGCGACGGGTGGTTCTGGCCGAATGCTGCCGCGCATCCCTCGCTGCCTCGTGGCGCACTGCTGCAGGTGGCGGTGGGGGAGCGGCCGCCGCTGAGCGAGGTGCTGGTCGGGCCTTCTGATGACCCGTTTGGCACGTTGAATCTTGTTGGTGGGCTCCGTCGTTCGATGGCGAAGTCCGGATACTGCGATCTGAAGGAATTTCAGAAGGTCGGGCTGACCGTCAACTCTTAGACATGTGTCTACTTAGGGTGACCTAATTTACATTACCCCCCTCGTTGTATTCCATACTGGGCAGTAACGTGACCATGCGGAGGTAGCCAACGATGTCATCACCGGCAGCAGTCCCTGTGAAAGCTGAAGCAGATACCGACTTTGACGTCCTCATTGTCGGATCCGGATTCGGCGGGAGCGTCACCGCCATGCGATTGACCGAAAAGGGTTACCGCGTGGGTGTCCTGGAGGCCGGCCGCCGGTTCGCGGACGAGGAGTTCGCCGAGACGTCGTGGAATCTGCGCAAGTTCCTGTGGGCGCCGATGTTCAAGTGCTTCGGGATTCAGCGGATCCACCTGCTGAGCAACTGCATGATCCTGGCGGGTGCCGGGGTGGGCGGTGGTTCTCTGAACTACGCCAACACCCTGTATGTGCCGCCGGAGCCGTTCTTCAACGATCCGCAGTGGCGCGGCATCACCGACTGGCGTTCCGAACTCTCGCCGCACTACGAGCAGGCGCAGCGGATGCTCGGTGTGGTGAAGAACCCCACCTTCACCGACGCGGACCGGCTCATCAAGGAAGTCGCCGACGACATGGGCGCCGGTGACACCTTCGTCGCCACCCCGGTGGGTGTGTACTTCGGGCCGGAGGGCGCCAAGGCGCCCGGAGTCAAGGTGGCCGATCCCTACTTCGGCGGTGCCGGCCCCGACCGCGTGGGCTGCACCGAGTGCGGTTCCTGCATGACCGGTTGCCGGGTCGGAGCCAAGAACACCCTCGTCAAGAACTATCTGGGACTGGCCGAATCCTCTGGCGCCCAGGTCATTCCGCTCACCACTGTCACCGCTGTCGAGGAGGGCGCCGACGGAATATGGCGAGTCTCCACCAAGACCACCGGTCGCTGGGTGCGCAAGCGGCGCAAGACCTACACGGCCAAGTATGTGGTGCTTGCGGCCGGGACCTGGGGCACCCAGAACTTGCTGTTCAAGATGAAGGACAAGGGTCTGCTGCCCCGGCTGTCACAGCGCCTGGGCGTGCTGACCCGGACCAACTCCGAATCCATCGTCGGTGCAGGCCGATTGGAGTACAAGGACGATTTGGACCTCACCCACGGAGTGGCCATCACGTCGTCGTTCCATCCGACCAGCGACACGCATATCGAGCCGGTGCGCTACGGCAAGGGTTCCAACGCGATGGGTCTACTGCAGACCCTGATGACCGACGGGGACGGCGAGAAGTCGCGGTGGCGTCAGCTCATCGAGGCCGCCCGTGCCGATCCGAGGGGCACCTTGCGCATGCTCAACGTGACGCAGTGGAGCGAGCGCACCGTGATCGCCCTCGTCATGCAGCACCTAGACAACTCGATCACCACCTTCACCAAGAAGACGCTGTTCTGGCGGCGCCTTGACAGCAAGCAGGGCCACGGCGAGCCCAACCCCACCTGGATTCCCGCTGGCAACGAGGCCACCAGGCGACTGGCCGCCAAGATCGACGGTGTGGCCGGTGGCACCTGGGGCGAGCTGTTCAACATCCCGCTGACCGCGCACTTCCTGGGTGGGGCCGTGATCGGGACGAGTCCGGAGGACGGCGTCATCGATCCGTATCACCGGGTGTACGGCTACCCGACCATGTATGTCGTGGACGGTGCGGCCATCTCGGCCAACCTGGGTGTCAACCCATCGCTGAGCATCACCGCGCAAGCCGAGAGAGCGGCGTCGTTGTGGCCCAACAAGGGCGAGACGGATCTGCGGCCGGAGCAGGGTCTGCCGTATCAGCGGATGGCGGCGGTGCCCCCGTCGCACCCCGTCGTCCCGGCAGGTGCGCCCGGTGCATTGCGGAGTCTGCCGATCGAACCGGTGCGGTCGGTCAGCTAGTCCCCCGCAAGCGGGAAGTAGCCCCAGCGCCACTAAGCTAAGCCGGTGGCGCAAACGGAGCAGCATGGCGACCGACCGGTTCTGGTCATTGACTTCGGGGCACAGTACGCGCAGCTGATCGCGCGGCGCGTGCGTGAGGCGCGGGTGTTCTCCGAGGTGATCCCGCACTCGGCGAGCATCGATGAGATCAAGGAACGCAACCCTCGGGCTATCGTCCTGTCCGGTGGTCCATCGAGCGTCTACGAAGAGGGTGCACCTCAACTCGACCCCGCCGTATTCGACTTGGATGTTCCGGTTTTCGGTATCTGCTACGGCTTTCAGGCCATGGCGCAGGTGCTCGGCGGAACCGTCGCACACACCGGCACCAGCGAGTACGGCCGCACCGAGCTGAAGGTCGTGGGCGGAGATCTACATGAGGGCCTGCCCGGCCTTCAGCCCGTGTGGATGAGCCACGGCGATGCGGTAACCGAAGCACCCCAGGGTTTTACCGTGGTCGCCAGCAGCGAAGGTGCTCCCGTGGCAGCGTTCGAGGATCGGGCGCGGCGCCTGGCCGGGGTGCAGTACCACCCGGAGGTGCTGCATTCGCCGCACGGACAGCAGGTGCTCAGCCGCTTTCTGCATGAGTTCGCGGGCATCGAATCGACATGGACGGCAGCCAATATCGCCGAATCGCTGGTCGAGCAGGTGCGCGCGCAGATCGGAGACGGGCGTGCGCTGTGTGGGCTGTCTGGCGGCGTGGACTCGGCGGTGGCGGCGGCCCTGGTGCAACGCGCCATCGGCGACAGGCTGACCTGTGTGTTCGTCGACCACGGACTGCTGCGCAGCGGCGAGCGGGCGCAGGTGGAGCACGACTTCGTGGCGGCCACGGGCGCCAAGCTGGTGACTGTCGATGTCGCGGAAAAGTTCCTGGGTGAGCTCGCCGGTGTCAGCGACCCGGAGACCAAGCGCAAGATCATTGGCCGTGAATTCATCCGGGCGTTCGAGGGCGCCGTCTCCGATGCGATCGGTAACTCGGAGGACGGTATCGAGTTCCTGGTGCAGGGCACGCTGTACCCCGATGTCGTCGAATCCGGGGGTGGCAGTGGCACCGCCAACATCAAGAGCCACCACAACGTGGGCGGACTCCCCGAAGATCTGACCTTCACCCTGGTGGAGCCGCTGCGGCTGCTGTTCAAGGACGAGGTCCGTGCGGTAGGCCGTGAACTGGGTCTGCCCGAGGAAATCGTTGGCCGTCAACCGTTCCCGGGGCCGGGGCTGGCCATCAGGATCGTCGGTGAGGTTACTTCCGACCGGTTGGATACCCTGCGCCGTGCCGATGCCATTGCGCGCGAGGAACTTACCGCCGCTGGTCAGGACCGCAACATCTGGCAGTGCCCGGTGGTGCTGTTGGCCGATGTGCGTTCAGTTGGGGTGCAGGGTGACGGACGTACCTACGGGCACCCGATCGTGTTGCGTCCGGTGTCCAGTGAGGACGCGATGACCGCTGACTGGACCCGCCTGCCGTATGAGGTGCTGGAGCGGATCTCGACGCGGATCACCAACGAGGTTCCCGAGGTGAACCGCGTGGTGCTGGATATCACCAGCAAGCCGCCCGGCACCATTGAATGGGAGTGAGCTGCCTAGGTTCGGTTACGGCGGGTTGGAACTGCCACCAGCGCAACGCCGATGGCGATCGCCACGGCAATCGCGATCCAGCCGAGCAGATTGCTATGCACTAGCGCTCCGAAGTCCTGGCCGGTCAGGGCCCAGCCCCCGACGAGCAGAGCGACCAGCCCGGACAGTGCCAGCAGGATGGATGGTCTGCCCTTCTCTTCGGCATCGGCCTCCGGTCTCGGCTCCACGGAATTTTCCGCGGTGAGTTCATTGTCGGCCCTGGTCGTTGGTTCGTCGATGTTCTCAGACACGTTGCACCTCAATGCTTCCTACATTTGCCGTTGCGTTGATCGTCAGGACGGGGCCGACACCCTTGGGTGAGGGCAGGCAATCGAAGCTGCCCATGCCCACCTCGCACGAGGTGCGCACATTCATCGAAGGGGGAACGAGCACCTGGATATCGCCCATCCCGACGTCGAGGTAAACAGTCTTATCGTTGGTAAGCGTGACCTGCGTGAGGTCAAGGGTGATGGTGCCGACGCCGACCTCGTAGTACTCCTCGATCTCGGAAGCCTCTGTGACACGGTAATTTTGGTCGCCGACGTTGAGTGACACCTCGAGCGGACCGATGGAGGATGCTACGACGACGAACCCGGCCAGCGGTATCGCCAGAAAGAGCAGTGAGTAGCCGCTGCGAAGCCATGCACCCACCAGTAAGCCGACTCCGAGGACGACCAGTGCCGCTGCCGCGACCACGACGGGTGTCACCCAGTCGGCGCCCAGCAGTCCGATGGCCACGAGCAGAGCACTGACGATGAGTGCCGCGCCGATGGTTACCTTGGGTACGGGCGACTTGGGCTTCGCTGGAGGCGCCGGCAGGGGAGCCGGATCGGGTAGATCCCAGGCGAAAGGGGCCGCCCGCAGTGGATCCCAGTTGGGTGGGGGAGGCGGTAAGAGAGGGCTGGTGGCCGCCGCGGTATGGCTGTTCGGTTCGCCATCTTCGGCCGGGCCGGGCTGCGCCGTCGAACTCGCCAGAGGTGGTGGGGTTTCGGTCTGGCGCTGATAGAGCAGATACCAGCCCCCGAGCAGGACAACGGCACTGACGAATCCCCAGGGATCGCGGTCGGGGTCGATGAAGGGTCCCCCGACAAGCAGCAGGACGATGATCCAGAAGACCATCTTCACCTTGGACTCGTGGTACGGAGTGGTGTAGCGGGCGGTGGGCATCAGCAGCCAGCACGCCACATACATGATGGCACCTGCCCCGCCGAAAATTGTTGTGACCACGAAGATTACGCGCACCAGCAGCGGGTCCACGTTGTACCGGTAGCCGATTCCCGCGGCAACACCTGCCAGCTTGCCGTGCCCAGGCAGCCGCAACGGCCGCGTGCGCCACATGTCTCCAAGCGTGGAGGACGGCGTCCGCTTGGTGGTGGTATCCGTGTCCATGACAGCTATGTTGCCCAGTCGCGGGCATGTCCGCCATCGGGATTCACCCTGATCTTTGCAAGGCAGGGGTTCAGGGATAAGCCCGATGCCCTGTGGAGCTTTGCCATGGCAGTATCGCAGAGATGAGTCCCACGTTTCGGAATGCCTTCGCCGGCGGGAATCGGCTGACTGCCGCCCCGCCGTTGCGTCGGCGTACCGGTGGCCGGGTAATCGCCGGGGTCGCCGGGGGGCTCGCCGATCATCTCGACGTTCCGGTGTTTCGGGTGCGGTTGGCCTTCGCAGTGCTTGGCGCGGCCAGCGGAATGGGCATCGCGGCGTACGGGCTGCTGTGGCTGCTGATGCCGCCGGGCGACGACGTTGCCGCTGTCAGCGCAACGGACCGCAGGCGGGCGACGGGGCTATTGCTGTTGAGTCTTGCCGCGCTGATCATCTTGATGTCGACGGTCAGTGGTTCGACGGCGGCGCTGGTTTTCCCCATCGTGCTGGCACTGGTCGGGCTCGCCGTGGTGTGGCGCGAATTCGATTCGCAGGGGCCGAGTTCGGCCGTGCTGGGGGAGTCGGGCAAATCGTCGCTATTGACCTTGGTCCGGGTGATTGCCGGTGCCGCACTGGTCTTCGGCGGGATCGCCGTGGTGGTCTTGCGCAATGTGGATCTGTCCTCGCTGCGTGACTCGTTGGTGGCGATCGCGGCCACCCTGGTGGGCGCAATGCTGCTGACGGTGCCCTTGTGGTTGCGGTTGTGGCGTGCCCTCGGTGCCGAGCGTGCCGCGCGCATCCGTACCGAAGAGCGTGAAGAGATCGCCTCGCATCTCCACGATTCGGTGCTGCAGACGCTGGCGCTGATCCAGAAGCGGACAGATAACCCCAGCGAGGTGCTACGGCTGGCTCGCAGCCAGGAACGCGAACTGCGCAGCTGGTTGTTCTCCGCGGGGGTGTCCTCGGACTCGTCTCTGGCGCAGGAGCTACGTACCGTGGCCGGAGAGGTTGAGGATGCGCATACCGTGGTGGTCAATTCGGTGATCGTCGGTGATGCCGACCTATCTCTGGAACCCGAGACCAGACGAGCGCTGATCGGGGCAACCCGCGAGGCACTCGTCAATGCTGCCAAACATTCCGGGCAATCGGATATCAACCTGTATGCCGAGGTGGAACCCGGCCAGATCAGTGTGTTCGTCAGGGATCGGGGTAAGGGGTTTGATCTGGAGGCGGTGCCACAGGATCGGCAGGGCATCGTGCGCTCCATCAAAGCCAGGGTGATGCGCCGGGGTGGGCAGGTGCAGATCAAGTCGGAGATCGGCAAGGGCACCGAGGTGCGAATTACCATGCCGTACAAGCTCTACGACCTCGACGAGAAAGAAGAGTGATGCTGCGGGTATTCCTGGTCGACGATCACGGGGTGTTCCGGTCCGGGGTGCGGGCGGAGCTGGCCGGTGAATCGGATATCGAGATCGTGGGCGAGGCCGGTTCGGTTGTCGAGGCGGTCACCGGAATACGTTCCAGTGCACCGGATGTGGTGTTGCTCGATGTGCACATGCCCTCCGGTGGAGGGGTCGCCGTCATCAACGGAGTCGGCGGCTCGGGACCGGTCTTTCTTGCGCTCAGTGTGTCGGATGCCGCCGAGGATGTCATCGCGGTGATTCGTGCGGGAGCCAGAGGCTATGTCACCAAGACGATTTCGGGAAGTGAACTCGCCGAGGCCGTGCGCCGGGTGGCTGGTGGGGATGCGGTGTTCAGCCCGCGACTTGCCGGATTCGTGCTCGATTCGTTCACCGGGCGGTCGAATGCCCCGGAGCCGGCACTGGATCCGGAGCTGGATTCGTTGACCCCACGCGAGCTTGAGGTGCTGCGGCTCCTTGCCCGCGGATACACCTACCGGGAGATTGCCGAGGATCTGGTGATCTCGGTCAAGACGGTGGAGACGCACGCCTCTAATGTGCTGCGTAAGACCCAGCAGTCCAATCGCAACGCGTTGACCCGCTGGGCGCACACCCGCCAGCTCGACTAGGTCTCGTCGACACCGCGCCTCATGGCGGGTATGTGCGATACGAATCCGCCACGACACGGCGTGTCGGCAGAGCGGCCCAGTTCCTACCTCCTGTCTTGACGGTTGTCGGTGGCGAGGTGTTTACTCCAGGCATCGAACATATGTTCTAGTCGAGTGTGTCTGGAGGTGCGGTTGTGACGGCAGTGACGGCCGCCGACGAGATGCTGGTCAACCGTGCTGACCAGCTACAAAAGCTCCGGCAGCAGATGGCTGCGATATCGGGAAAGGTTGGCGGAGACAGGTCTTCGGCGGGGCGGTTTCACGAGGCGCTACCGGATGCTCAATCTTTGCTGCCGGTATCCGATGCGCTGGCCAGCTCGATAGGTCACGTGTTGCGGCGCGGCACGGTCGCGGTGGCCAGCGGGGCCCGGTCGTTGCCGTTAGATGTGGTGGCTTCGGTGACCGCGGCGGGCGGGTACGCCGCGATTGTGGGCATGCCGGAGGTGAGTGTGCTGGCGGCGGTGGAAAAGGGAGCGGACCTGAGCCGTCTGGCGTTGATTCCTCGCCCGGGCCTAAGTGCGGTGGAGGTGGCCTCGGTGCTTATGGACGGGATGGATCTGGTGGTGCTGGGCCTGGGGGGACGAAAGGTGACCTCGACGTCGGCGCGCGCGATGGTGGCCCGGGCGCACAGCAACGGATGCACGCTGTTGGTTGCCGAGGGGGACTGGGAAGGCGCCGCGGTACGGTTGCAGGCCCGGGTAACCGGCTATGACGGGGTGTCCGCCTGTGGCCTGGGCCGAATTCGTGGCGTGCGGACGACGGTCCGGGCAACGGGGCGCAGGGCGCCCAGAGCCCCCGGGGCGGCGGCGTCCAGCTCAAGAGCTGCCGGGGAGGTGTGTGGCAGCCGTGGCTCGATCAGGTCCGCCTAAACGACAGCGTAAAGCTCCACGGGTGCTGGCGATTTGGTGCCCGGATTGGCCGGCGGTGGCCGCCGCGGCGATGGCCGACCTTCCTGCCACCCGGCCCGTGGCGGTGACCCTGGCCAACAGGGTCACCGCGTGCACGGCCGCCGCGCGGGCGCTGGGAGTCCGCCGGGGTATGCGCCGCCGCGAGTCCCAGGCCCGTTGTCCACAGCTGCATATCGCGCTAGCCGATGTCGATCGCGATGCGCGGTTTTTCGAGCCGATGATCGCCGCGGTGGATGACCTGGTACCAGGGGCCGAGATTTTGCGCCCGGGGCTGATGGCGCTTCCGGTGGCCGGTGCGGCCCGGTACTTCGGCAGCGAGCAGACCGCGGCCGAGCGGCTGGCCGATGCGGTGTCGGTGGCCGGGGCCGAATGTCAGGTGGGCATCGCCGATCAGATGTCCACGGCGGTGTACGCCGCGCGGCATGCGGCACTGGTACCGCCCGGTGGGGATGCGGAGTTCCTGGCGTCCTTGTCGATCAAAGAGATGGCCGCCGAACCCAGCCTGTGCCATCCGCAGCGTGAGGACTTGGTTGATCTGCTGTGGCGCATGGGAATACGCACCATGGGTGCCTTCGCGGAACTAGCGCGGTCCGATGTCGCCTCACGGTTCGACGATGACGCGGTACAGGCGCACCGCCATGCGCGAGCCGAACCGCAGCGCCCTCCCTCGGGGCATGCGGTCCCGGCGGAGCTGGGAGTCGCACTGCCGTGCGATCCGCCGATCGACCGGGTGGATGCGGCGGCTTTTGCGGGACGCACGCTGGCGATGAGCCTGCACGAGGTGCTGTCCTCGGCAGGAGTGGCCTGCTCCCGGTTGGCCATTCACGCGGTGACGGTGGACGGCCAGGAGCTGTCGCGGGTGTGGCGGTGTGCCGAGCCGCTCACCGAGGAGGCGACGGCCGACCGGGTCCGCTGGCAGCTTGACGGCTGGCTTGCCCGTCGCCGGTCTCTGGATGGGCCGGTGGCGATGTTGCGGTTGGAGCCGGTCGAAGTGGTGGCCGCCGAAGCGCTGCAGTTGACGTTGTGGGGAGCGGTGGGCGCCGAGGAGCGCCAGCGGGCCCGCCGCGCATTGACACGAGTTCAGGATCTGTTGGGAGAGGAGTCGGTACAGGTGGGAGTGGTCAGCGGTGGACGGGGCCCAGCCGAACGAATTACTTTGGTGCCCTTAGGGGATGAGTTGCGCCCGCGGGCCGATCCTGATGCGCCGTGGCCAGGGAGGCTGCCCGATCCGGCTCCTGCGGTGCTGCTCGGTGAGGATGGCGAACCGGTGGAGCTGTTGGATGTCGATGGAGCACCGGTGACGGTGACCGGGCGGGGAATGTTCTCGGGGGAACCGGCCAGGGTCCGGCGGGGCGATGGCCGTTGGGAGTTGAGTTGGTGGGCAGGGCCATGGCCGATCGATGAGCGATGGTGGGAGGAACGGGAACCGACTCCTACCCGGGCATCGGTGGCCGCCCGGGCCCAAGTGCTGCTGGAAGGCAAGGGCGGTGGTCAGGCGCTGCTCCTGCATTTTCGGCGGCAGCGGTGGTATGTGGAGGGCGTTTATGAATGACGGCCTCGCCGGAATTAGCGCGCGCCGTCAAACCTTCGCGCGAAGACGCTGACTCGTTCGATGAATCGCTCGAAGAACACCTCGGGGTTGGTTTCCACCGCGATCTGCGCGTTGGGTTTCTGGCCCCATTGCCCTTTCCAGTCCGCGATGGTCATGGCACGGGTCAGATCACCGGTCAGCTCGACATCGACAGTAGCGGAGCGGGTTTGGACCAGTGATGGCTCCAGCGCGACTGCGGCGGCGAACGGATCGTGCATGTGCGCCAAGAAGCCTTCGTCTTGCTTCATGTGGAACTCGAAATAGAAACGCACGGCATCTTCGATGAACCGCAGCAGCGAGTTGTTCGCCGACGAACGGCTGGATGGAAGATCGAGCACCGACAGGGGGGTGGTGGTGGCGCCCGCGGCCTCGGCCAGTCTGATCAGATGTTCCGGTGTCATGGCGATGGTCTCGGTGAGATTCAGGCCGCACACGATCGGAAGTTCTTGTACGCCAGCTGCTCCCCAGGCGGCGTACACCTCTGCCGTCGCACCCGGGTCGACTACGACATTCCATTCCGCCACCGGTGTGGTGTTGCCCGGGTAGTCGAAGGAGCCGCCCATGATCACGAGCCGTTTGAGGAGTTTGGGCAACTCGGGTTCGGTGCGCAGGGCCAGCGCCAGGTTGGTGAGCGGGCCGGTCGCCAGGCCCACCAACTCGCCGGGGTGTGCGCGTGCCGCCCGCACCCAGGCCTCGGCCGCGTCGTAATCGGTGAGTGTGCGGGTGGAATCCGGCAGTGCGGCATACCCGAGGCCGGTGGGTCCGTGGGTGTCTTCGGCGGTGCGCAGTGCCGCGCTCAACGGCTCGGCGACGCCCTTGGACACCGGGATCTGCGGGGCCTTGCATAGCTCCAGCAGGCCTAGGTTGTTCGCGCAAACATGGTCCACCGAGACATTGCCCGCAGTAGAGGCGATGCCGACAATCTCCACATCCTCGCTAGCGAGGAGAAAGATCAATCCCAGTGCGTCATCGACTCCGGTATCAACGTCGGCAAAAACGGGAACCATGGACGTCAACCTACCGTCAGTTAGCTCCGTGTACGGATAGACAAGCGGTAGAGCACCGGCAATCATCAAAGTCATACGACTGACTGAATCTACGGCTAGTATTGCCTTCAGGGCGTCCGGTCTATCGCCGGGCGGTCGGCCAGGAAGGAGTGTGGGATGCATCAGGACGAGTTACCGCAGACGACCACTGTGGCGGTCGTGGGTGCCGGGCTGTCGGGTCTGACGGCTGCCCGCGCACTGCACCGGCAGGGCGTCGACGTGATCGTGCTGGAGGCGGCGGAGCGTATCGGTGGGCGGGTCATGGGAGAGACCACGGTGCTGGGCTCACGGCTGGACTTGGGCGGCCAGTGGATTGGCCATGATCACCACCGCGTCATGGGGCTTGCCGCCGAACTCGGCCTTACCCAATTCCCCATGCACACGGGTCCGCTGCCCGCGGTGATCGACGGAGCCCGCCGCGTGAAGATCCCGTCCCTACTACCGAGCGTGCTCATTCTCACCGGCCTGGAGGTGTTCTCGCGTCTTAGGACGCCGAAGCGCTGGCACGCGACCAGCGCGGCCGAATGGCTACGCAAGGTGCCCGGCCGCACCACCCGGCGGCTACTTGAGGTCATCGCTTTGATCTCCTGGACGGCGGACCTGGACCGGATGCCCATCCCCGCGATGATCTCGATGATTCGGCATCAAGGTGGTCTGCGGACCATGCTGTCGACCAGGGGCGGCGCGCAGGACTCCCTACTCGTCGAAGGGGCGGGTGCGCTCGTGGAAAGCCTGGCCGCCGAACTGGGTCCCCGAGTGAAGCTGGGACACCGCGTTACCTCGGTCAGCCGGAATGAACACGGAGTCACCCTCGACACGGCCTCGGGTCAGGTGCATGCCACGAAGGTCATTGTCACCGCGCCGCCGCCCACGGCGGCTCGCATCACCTTCAGCCCGCAGCTTCCGGCCGAGCGTGTCCAGATGCAGCAGAACATGTACATGGGGTCGGTGTACAAGGCGATCGCCGTGTACGAGAAGCCTTTCTGGAGAGAGCGATCCGGCGGCGAGTTCATGGTTCTCGACGGCCCGGGCCGGGCAGTCTTCGATACCACCGCTCCGGGCGGGCCGGGCCACCTGTGCGTGCTTGTCGCCGGTCCCGAGGCGCGTGAACTTGATGGGCTCGACACCGCCGGCCGTCGCCGCGCGGTGCTCGGCTCACTCTCCGAGCACGTCGGTCCGGAGGTTCTCGAACCGGCAGGCTGGCACGAGAAGTCCTGGCACCTCGACGAACATGCCGGAGGCGGATACATGGCCTTGCCCGATATCGGATTCACCGAACAGTTGCCGCTCCCGTCGGCGCCCCTGGGCGATATTCATTGGGCGGGTACCGAAACGGCGCACGACCACCCGGGCTACCTGGATGGCGCCATCGAGGCGGGCACCCGGGCGGCCCGGGAGGTCACCAATGCACTCCGGGAATGAGGCGTACCGCCCTCATCACGGGGCCCGGAACACGCAGCTTTGACACGGCCGCAACACGTTTGGCGGCCCTGGGGCGGCGGCGCGAGGTCGACACATCCTGGCGTTCGTCGACCGGCTCAAGGCCGCGAGCGGCCCGAGAATCGGGATATGCCAGATACATCTGGTGCATGATCCGGCGGGTCAACTTCGGTGTCATGTACCTGCCGATGTCGGCATAGGTGCCCATCGGATGATCGATGCGGGTCGGCTTTTCGACGAGACCGCGAATCACCATGGCGGCGGCGTGTTCTGGGGTGAGTCCCGGCACCACATTCAGTTTGTGAGAAGGCTGAATCATCGGCGTCTTCACCAATGGCATATGGATATTGGTGAAAGTGATGTGATCCGACACCGTCTCGGTCGCGACCACATCGGAGAAGGCATCCAGTGCCGCCTTGGTGGGGATGTACGACGCGTACTTGGGATTACGGGTCTGCACACCGGCCGTCGAGACGTTGACGACGTGGCCGAATTTCCTTTCCCGCCAATGGGGGAGAAGCGCCAGCACCAGCCGCACAGCGCCAAAGTAGTTGATCGCCATGACCCGCTCGTAGTCATGGAACCGATCGACCGTGTTTATCGCCGAGCGGCGAATGGAGCGACCGGCGTTGTTCACCAAGTAGTCCACGTGCCCGAACTGGCCGAGGATGCTCTTGACCGTGTCGTCCACGGCCGAGTAGTCGGTCAGATCGCAGCGGAATGAATACGCCTGCCCGCCGTCCTCACGGATCTCCGCGACCAGGCTGTCGAGCGCCTCGGCATCACGCGCCACCGCGAAAACGGTGCCGCCGCGCTGGGCGACGGCGATGGCCGCGGCCCGTCCGATACCGCTGGATGCCCCGGTGATGATGACGTGACGGCCCACCAATGGCCCGGCGGGATCGTCGCGGCGGTATCGCTCGGGGTCGAGGTTCTTGCGCCAGTACTGGTAGAGCTTGCCGGCGTAGCTGCCGAATGAGGGAACCGTAATTCCACTGGGGCGCAGGGCTTCCTGTGTGGATTCGGAGACGAAGGTGGGCATGATCTCGGTGATGTCGATGACCTCGGGCGGGATGCCGAGTTGGGTGACCACCATGTTGCGCCAGACCTTGAGCGTGCCGCGCGCATTCAGGAACGGGGTGGCGATGGCGTGGGGAAGCGACCCGCGCACGGGCGGCAGGCCCGCGGCAGGGGCAATGCCGGAGTAGATGTCCCGCAGGTAGGTCACCTCGGGGTTGGTCAGGTGGAAGGCCTGCCCGTCGCGGCCCTCCTGGTGCATCAGCTCGACGGTCGCATCGACGACGTAGTCGACCGGAACGATGTTGGAGCGTCCCGCCTTGGGCAGCATCATCGGGGTGAACCGGGGCAGGCGCGCGAGCTTGGCCAGAATTCCGAAGAAGTAGTACGGACCGTCGATCTTGTCCATCTCGCCGGTCTTGGAATCGCCGACAACGACGGCGGGCCGGTAGATCCGGTAGCGCAGACCGGGTTCCGAGCGCACGAGCAGTTCGGCCTCGAACTTGGTCTGGTGATACGGCGTCGGCAGGTCCTGGTTGACGTCGAAGTCTTCTTCGGTGAACTCGCCCTGGTAACTTCCCGCGACCGCGATGGAGGAGATGTGGTGCAGGGTGGCGCCGGTGCGTTTGGCCAGTCCGATGACCGACCGAGTGCCCTCGACGTTCGCGGCGCGCTGTGCCTTGTCGTCCACGGTGATGTCATAGATCGCGGCACAGTGCACGATGTGATCGGCGGTGACCGGATCTCCCTCGGTGGGCAGGCCGAGATCGGCCTGGGTGAGGTCACCCACCAGCGGCTGTACGCGGTCATCCCATTGTTCGGCGAGCTTTTCGAACCGTGACAGGGACTCGCGCCGCACCAGAACGGCGACTTCCGCATTGCGCTGGGTCTCCAGGATTCGGGTCACAATCCGCCGTCCGATGAATCCGGTGCCGCCGGTGACGATGTATTTCACGTGCTACCCCTGAGACTGTTAGGCCGCTTATCGGCCCGTTTGGAGTCATCGTTGCCGTTATGGGGTATTTCGTCAACGATGTGTGACAAGTTCGTCATTGGGGAGTTAGCCATGGGGGATACTCCAGGAATGTCACGCGTTCGGGTGTTCCGTGCTGCGCGCGTCACGGGCAATGCTGCCTGGTGGACGTTCGTGGTAGCCGCCTTGGTGAACAGGGGGTTGAACCTGCGGGGCTGGGATTACGGGTGGACTGCCTATACCCCGCTCACCGACGGCATGCCGCGCCGATACGCCGACTACGTGCCGTTCAGTCCAGCTGCCGTGCAGTTGGTGGGCGTGGTCGTATGGATCGCCTTTGGTGTCGTGGTGGTCGCGGCAATCGTCGAATTGGCTGTCGTTCGGAGGTGGACGGCCGTGGTGTCGGTGGCCGTGCCGTTCCTTTCGTTGTGTCTGATCACCTATGCGTTCGGTGGGCTCGACAGTACGATCGCCTGGTCGCCGACCGCGGTGCTGGTGTTCGTGCTTGCGGCCGTTGCGGTACGGCAGATATGGATGCGCCGGTTCGCTCCGGTAGTGGGGGAGTAGCGGTGATCGACACGACCCCTACGACTTCCGTGATGCCGGTGGGAGTCGTTGCCAGCAGGTCGGCTCCCGTGCTCTGGGCCATCCAGTACGCATTGGCATGTAGTCCGCTGGTTGTCGCGGTGGCGGCGGTGTGGGCGGTGACGGCGCCGCCGGCCCACGCCAGCACGCCGCTGGAGCATGTCGCGGGCGTGTTGGGGCTGCTGTGCATCTGCGGTGCGCTGGCGTGGGTGGTGCTTCGCCCACTGCAGCGTTATCGCGCATATCGGTGGGGTGTCCTGGATGACAATCTGCTGTATATCGCATCGAAGACGTTGTGGCTCAGGTCTTTCTGGGTCATCCCGTTCGCACTGGTGCGAACGGTAGAACTGCGGCAAGATCCGCTGTCGCGTGTGTTGGGGTTGGCGATGGTGGTGGTGCGTGCAGATCAGGGTGAGCTGCGGATCGTGGGGCTGGATGCGGCGACCGCACATGATGTTGTCGAGAAGCTGTTTGGGCTGGTGGACGAGGCTTCGGTCTACCAATGATGTGACGTTGTTCCAGGCCCACTGCGTGGTCGTGAGTGTTAGCATCGCCTCGCTGTCGCGAACTAAATATGTTCTCCGACAATAATTCTGCTTGTTAACTGGACTCAGGCAGGGGGCGTGCTGATGGACATACGCGCTGACTCGTTCCGCGCGAAGATCGCCGGCTAACCGCCGACGAGTTTTTCGACAGTACTGATGAGCGCGGCACGGTGGGTGGTCAGGCGCTCGGGTGAGAAGGGTTCCGAAGCCGCAAGACCGCGCAGGGCCGGCGATGCGCCGAGCCACGCGGTGGTCAGCCCGAGCGTGAGGGCCAGAATGTCGGCCGGCTCCACGCCGTCCGCGGGTAAGCCTGTCGCGGCGATCGCCGCGACTTTGGCCGCGTAGGCCGCGGTTTCGGCTGGGCCCGCGACGGGCCGTTCCAGCTGCGCCCAGGTGGCAAGCCTCAGGTGCTCGGGATGCTCGATCAGGTGGTCGAACAATGCGCCCGCGTAGCCCGGCAGATCGTCGGGCGTGAACGGGACGGCATCGGACATCCGTTGAATCGAATGGGCCACGACGGTGTCGAACAGCGTTTCCTTGTTGGTGAAGTAGACGTAGAGCAGCCGTTTGTTGGCACCGGCCGCGGCGCCGATCCGGTCGACACGGGCACCGGCCAGTCCGTGCTCGGCGAACTCTGCGTACGCGGCATCGAGCAGCCGCTTCTTGGTGGCAGAGGCGTCGGGCGGCATCCCAAGAGCCTAGAGGCATGCCGCCGCGTGATTTCGGCAGCGCACCGGCTGGGGCAGCGGTTATGCCCGCCAACCCAGCCGGTGCGCCCCCCGTCAGGCCAGGTGGCTGTTGAACCAGTCGGCGATGTGGCCGACGGTGCGGTCGACGATGTCGGGCTGGTCGTAGTACTGGAAGTGGTTGGTGCCGTTTTCCCAGATGAGCTTCTTGTCGTCGGAGGGGATCGACTCGAAGTGCCGCCGGGCTGCCGCCGGGTTCATGCAGGTATCGGAGTGGATCACCAATGCGGGTTTGTCGAGCTTGGCGGCACCGGGCACGGTGCTGTAGTCGAAGTGGTCGAGGTCGCTCATGATGGCGTAACGGTTCTCCCAGCCCTTGAGCGTCCACGATCCGTACCAGCTCCACACCAGTGGGCCGGGCAGCCCGGCATCAGACCCGGCGACGGGGTCGCCCAGGTCAGGAGAGACCAGGGGCGCGTAGATGACTTCGCCGGTCTGCTCGTACCGGGTCTTGGCATCGCGTGCCCGCTCGAGCCGGGCATCCAGTAGCGCTTCCAGTTGTTCGGTGGTGGGTGCGGTAGCCGGATCGAAGGGGTTCTCGCTGACACCCGCGGCAATCATGAACAGATCGGTCTCGCGATCGCGGTAGTAACCGGTCACCGAGGCAACGGCCTTGATCCGGTCGTCGTATGAGGCGATGTCGAGCATTTCGGGTCCGCCTTGGCAGACGCCGGCCCCGAAGATGCGCGATGCGTCGACGTCGTCGCGCGTGAGCAGGTAGTCGATGGCCGCTACCGCGTCCTCGTTCTTCATCTTCGGATTCTCGAGGCGGCGCGGGGTGCCGCCGCTCTCGCCCACGGTGCGCGGGTCGAAAGCCAGCGCCAGGAAACCCTCGTCGGCCAGACGTGTGGCGTAGTGAATCGGGGCCTGCTCCTTCTCGAACGAGTACGGGCCCAGCAGGACCACCGCAGGGAAGGGGCCGTCACCGGAAGGGCGGTGGACGACACCGACGATGTCCTCGCCATGCGAGGGGAAGGTGACCTTCTCGGGCGTGTAGTTGCCGTGGTGTGGCATTCGCTTCTCCAGATTCTCGCTAGGTGCTTGCCCGCCGCGCCAAGTGCGGGGGCCTTGTCAGCATACATGTATATATCTAGTTAGTTACTTTGCCAATAGGAACCCGGGCGAGTGATTGAACCATAGAACACATGTTCGATAAACTGTTTGAATGGGCTGGTCGCAAGGTCCCCCGACGTGGGCCGAAATGGAGCGGGTGCTTGATGGGCGCCCCAACCGCCATGCGCCTCCGGGGGATGGCGGGGACGGTCCGGCGTGGAGCCGAAAGCGCCCGCCGTATGAGCCGCCCACTCGTGAGCGTGGGCGGTCGGCGGTGCCGTACGCGGAGCTGCACGCGCATTCGGCGTTCAGCTTTCTGGACGGCGCCAGCCTGCCCGAGGAGATGGCGCAGGAGGCCGCGCGGCTTGACCTCAAGGCGCTAGCCATCACCGACCACGATGGTTTCTACGGAGTTGTCCGTTTCGCGGAAGCGGCCAAGGAACTCGGCCTGCCCACCGTGTTCGGTGCGGAACTATCTCTTGGCGGGCAGGGCAATACGGAGGACTCAGTACACCTGCTGGTGCTGGCGCGCGGCCAGGAGGGGTATAGGCGGTTGTCGCGGCAAATGGCCACCGCGCACTTGTCGGGAGGAACGCCAAAAGACCGAAAGGGTAAGCCACGCTATGACCTTGACGCGCTTACCGAGGCAGCGGGCGGGCACTGGCACATCCTGACCGGGTGCCGTAAGGGACATGTGCGACGGGCGCTTGCCTCCGGTGGCTCGGTTGCGGCTGAGGCGGCACTGGCCCATCTGGTCGGCCGGTTCGGTGCCGACCGTGTCAGCATCGAGCTCAGCAGGCATGGCCACCCGGATGAGGATGACCACAACGCGGAGCTTTCCGCATTGGCTCCGCGGTTCGGTGTCGGTGTCATCGCTACCACCGCAGCGCATTTCGCCACACCCGAGAGTGGGCGCCTAGCCATGGCGATGGCG
The DNA here is from genome assembly GCF_001440005.1 of Mycobacteroides sp. H001. Taxonomy (NCBI): domain Bacteria; kingdom Bacillati; phylum Actinomycetota; class Actinomycetes; order Mycobacteriales; family Mycobacteriaceae; genus Mycobacteroides; species Mycobacteroides sp. H001. The sequence goes on along the minus strand of NZ_LJYH01000050.1, from coordinate 8,290 downwards.
GCGGTGCGTGCGCGTAAGAGCCTCGATGATGCGGCGGGATGGTTGGAGCCGGTGGGGGGTGCGCATCTGCGTTCGGGAGATGAGATGGCGCGGCTGTTCTCGCATTGCCCGGATGTGGTGACGGCGGCCGCCGAGTTGGGGGAGGCGTGTGCTTTCGATCTGCGACTCATTGCCCCGCAATTGCCGCCGTTCGACGTCCCGTCCGGCCATACCGAGGACAGCTGGTTGCGGCATCTGGCCCTCGAAGGTGCCGCGCGTCGGTACGGCCCCCGGGCGGGGGCGCAGAAGGCTTACGCTCAAATCGAGCGCGAGCTGGAAATCATTGCCCAACTCAATTTTCCGGGCTACTTCCTGGTGGTGCATGACATCACCCAGTTCTGCCGTCGCAGCGACATCCTGTGCCAGGGGCGTGGCTCTGCCGCCAACTCGGCGGTCTGCTACGCGCTCGGGGTCACCAATGTCGACCCGGTGGCCAATGGTCTGCTATTTGAACGGTTCCTATCGCCTGCTCGCGACGGCCCGCCGGACATCGACATCGATATCGAATCGGACGAACGGGAACAGGCCATCCAGTACGTCTACAACAAATACGGCCGCGAGTATGCGGCGCAGGTGGCCAATGTGATCACCTACCGTGGCCGAATGGCCGTGCGGGACATGGCGAAGGCTCTAGGGTTCGCGCAGGGGCAGCAGGACGCCTGGAGCAAGCAACTCGGGCACTGGGGCGGCTTGGCCGACGCGGCGGAGGTTGACGGCATTCCGTCGCAGGTGATCGACCTGGCTCAGCAGATCAAGAATTTTCCCCGGCACATGGGCATTCACTCCGGCGGCATGGTCATCTGCGATCGCCCGCTGGCCGATGTGGTGCCCGTCGAATGGGCGCGCATGGAGAACCGTAGCGTGCTGCAATGGGATAAAGATGATTGTGCAGCAGTGGGTTTGGTTAAGTTCGACCTACTCGGCCTTGGCATGCTCTCGGCGCTGCACTATTGCATCGACCTGGTCCGCGAACACAAGAGCATCGAGGTGGACCTGGCCCATATCGACCTCTCTGAGGCGGCGGTCTACGAGATGCTGGCCCGCGCCGATTCGGTGGGGGTCTTCCAGGTGGAGTCGCGCGCCCAGATGGCCACACTGCCCCGCCTGAAGCCCACGTGTTTCTACGACTTGGTGGTGGAGGTGGCCCTGATCCGGCCGGGACCCATCCAGGGTGGCTCGGTACACCCATATATCCGGCGATACAACAAGATCGACAAAGACTGGGAGCATGACCATCCCTCGATGGCGGCTGCGTTGGATAAAACTCTGGGAGTGCCGCTGTTTCAGGAACAGCTGATGCAACTCGCCGTCGATGTCGCGGGGTTCAGCCCCGCAGAATCCGATCAGCTGCGCCGGGCTATGGGATCCAAGCGGTCGCCGGAACGGATGGAAAGGCTGCGCAGCAGATTCTATGAGGGCATGCGGAACCTTCATGGCATCACCGGAGAGCTAGCCGACCGCATCTACGAAAAGCTCTATGCCTTCGCCAATTTCGGCTTTCCGGAAAGCCACGCGCAAAGCTTCGCTTCGTTGGTGTTCTATTCGTCTTGGTTCAAGCTGCATCATCCGGCCGCATTCTGCGCGGCACTATTGCGTGCGCAGCCCATGGGTTTCTATTCGCCGCAGTCCTTGGTGGCCGATGCTCGTCGCCACGGTGTCACCGTGCATGGTCCCGATGTAAATGCCAGCCTGTCCTATGCGACGTTGGAGAATGCGGGACTGGAGGTGCGGATCGGTCTGGGCGCCGTCCGCCACATCGGAAGCGACCTGGCTCACGCCATCGTCGAGGAACGAAAAACACACGGCCCGTTCGCCTCTCTGCTCGATCTGACCGGTCGCATCCAATTGAGCACGGCACAGGTCGAGGCGCTGGCCACTGGAGGGGCGCTGGGTTGTTTCGGCATGTCCCGGCGTGAGGCGCTGTGGGTTGCGGGTGCGGCCGCTGCGCAGCGTCCCGACCGGTTACCCGGAGTCGGGATGTCCTCCCGGGTTCCGGTGCTGCCGCCGATGGGGGAGGTGACTCAGGCCGCTGCCGATGTGTGGGCCACCGGAGTCACCCCCGACGCCTACCCCACCCAGTTCCTGCGGAAACAGCTCGACGAGCTGGGTGTCGTTCCGGCCAAGGGGCTCTTCGATGTGCCGGACGGGTCACGGGTGTTGGTGGCAGGGGCGGTCACCCATCGTCAGCGGCCTGCCACCGCGGCCGGGGTCACGTTCATCAACCTTGAGGACGAGACGGGGATGGTGAATGTGGTGTGCTCGGTGGGTCTGTGGGCGCGGTACCGCAAGCTGGCGGTGACCGCACAGGCGTTGATCATTCGTGGCCAGGTGCAGAACGCCAGCGGAGCCATCACCGTGGTGGCCGATCAGCTGCGACCACTGGACCTGCGTATCCGATCCGCCTCGCGGGACTTCCGTTAGACGGAGCCTTCGAAACCATGCTGACGCCAGGCCTCGTATGCGGCGATGGCTGCGGCATTGGACAGGTTGAGTGATCTGCGGCCGGGGAGCAGCGGGATGCGCACCTTCTCGGTGATGTGTGGATCGGCAAGCACCTCGGCATCCAGCCCGGTGGGCTCGGGACCGAACAGCAGCACGTCGCCGGGTTGGTAGGCGATGTCGGTGTAGCTGACGTTCGCATGAGCGGTGAAGGCATAGACCCGCTGTGGCCGCATCGATTCCCAAGCAGCGGAAAGGCTTTCGTGGACTGTCACCGAAGCCATGTCGTGATAGTCCAGGCCGGCGCGGCGCACCTTGGCCTCCGACAGGTCGAATAGCGGCTGCACCAGATGCAGCTCGCACCCGGTGCCCGCCACCATCCGGATCGCGTTCCCGGTGTTGGGGGCGATCCGGGGCTCGTGGAACATGATGCGGAACACCCCATCATCTTGCGGCAAGGTCGGTGGTGGTCAATCTGGCGGGGTGCTAGAGCTTGTACCTGAGGTAGCCCATGGCCATGAACAAGACCACGAAGACTCCAAGCCCTAATCCCGCCAGCACGCTCTTAAGGGCCAGCGATATGCATATGACGGCGACTGCCGGAGCGACAGCCCAGTAAAGCCACTTCTGGAGGGTGCTTTCGCGCGGTTCCGCGAATATGCAGATGCCTCCGCTGACAGCTGCCATCAATGCGACGTAGAAGTCGGGGTCCGGCGTTCTCATTGCTTCACACCTTAGGTGAGCTGCATTCCGAGTAGCAGATCATGTTCAGCGGTAATAGATACCCGGCTAATGGAAGATGACGCGGAACACGGTATCCCTGCTCGTCGATTTGAGGCACGATGGAGCCATGGGAAGCCCGGCGATATTCGAGTGCGGGGCCTCCGGCGAAGCCGCATGGGAGTCGGTGACTCGATCGGCCGACGCGACGCTGGCCGGGATTGCGCAGGGATATACCGAGTTTCGTGAGTGCTCCGACAAACCCGTGGACCGCCGTGAGGTCGCCGGTGTCGATCCGGTGCTCATCGTGGAGTTCGGTGATCCGCTGCTTGTTACCGATGCCGCAGACACCCGGTCTGCGCGGATGTGGCAATCGTTCGGTGCCGGTGCGTGTCAGGGGCCCACAGCTACCTTGCATTCGGGCAGGCAGCACTGCCTTGAAGTGCAGTTGACGCCGCTGGGGATGCACCGGCTGACCGGGCTGCCGATGAATGACATCAGTAATCGCGCGGTTAGTCTCGAAGACTTGTTCGGCGACGAGGGGCGCCACCTGCCCGAACGCCTTGCCGCTGAACCTGATTGGGATCACCGGTTCGATCTGTTGGATTCGATGTTGGTGCACGCGGCGGCCAATGGCCCAGAACCCGACCCCGAGGTGGCCTGGGCATGGAGCGTACTGAGCCAAACCCATGGAACAGCGTCCGTCGGCAAGATTGTGGCCGAGACCGGTTGGAGTCGTGCACGATTGGCGAATCGCTTCCGCAACCAAATAGGCCTGACTCCCAAGGCGGCCGCTCGTGTGCTTCGCTTTGGCCGGGCAATGGCGCTGCTGGCGGCGCCGGGTCATCGATCGCTCGCCTCCATCGCATTGGCATGCGGCTACTTCGATCAGGCGCATTTCAACCGAGATTTCCGGATATTCGCCGGGTGTTCGCCGGGAGAGTTGGCCGCATTGCGATGCGAAGGACTGCCCGGCATACACGATCCGGCTATTCGCGAAACATTTGTACAAGACGAGGGTGCATCGCGGTCCTAACGTCTCTGCCGTCAAGCACGTCCGGCAGAGAGGAATTCACGATGACTGGCGAACCGACCTTCTTCGAGATCGGAGTGCCCGACGCGGTGCGCGCACAGAAGTTCTACCAGGGACTCTTGGGCTGGGCTCCGCACGCGATGGGCGAGGGTGGGCAGGCCTGGCTCGAAACGGGTGGCATAAACGGCGGGCTGCACAGCGATGACGAAGACCGTCGCATCGACATATTCTTCGGTGTCCCGGACATCGAGGCAGCTGTCCTGACTGTTCGCGAACTTGGCGGTGAGGCCGAAGATCCCGGGCCGGAAGAACCAGGCTTCGGACGCTTCACCTTCTGCAGAGACGACCAGGGCGTGCGATTCGGGCTTCATCAGCCCTCCAGCAGCTTCGTCTAAGCGGGCCGGACTGTAATGCGGACCGCCCCTGGAGGGCAGTCAGTAGCCTGGTCTTGCGGCATCTTTGTCCTCTGGGCCGCACCTTATATGCGAACCTGATGGAGAACAGATCGTGGTGCTCTCGATCGCTGTGGCAGATTTCCAGGATGTCGCGCTCCTGACCTTCTTGCAGGCCCACCTGGACGATCTCGCCCCGACCGCGCCGTCGGATAGTCAGCACGCTCTAGATGCTGTGGGTTTGCAGGATTCTGGAGTCAGACTGTGGGTTGCTCGAGACGGGCGCGATTTGGTCGGAACCGTTGCGCTAGCCCAGATCTCCGCGCAACACGAGGAACTCAAGAGCATGCGGACCGACCCTTCGCGACGGGGCCAGGGCATCGCCTCAACGTTGCTTCTGCATGCCCTTAACGACGCTAAGAGCCGTGGTGTGAACAGAGTGTCGTTGGAGACCGGCAGTATGGGCTTCTTCGCTCCTGCTCGGGCGTTTTACCGAAAGCACGGGTTTGTTGAGTGCGGCCCCTTCAACTCCTATATCGAAGACCCCAACAGTACTTTCATGACCCTGCTTATCCACGGATAGCCCGCGCGGTCGGCGCAACCCGGACGAGAAATCCGTTGGCTGTGCAGTCCCTTCGTGTGATGATCCACGCATGCCCAGTTCAGTGGTCGAGGTCCGTCGGCGATACACCGAGCCTGAAGAGGTGGCGATCATCGATGCGGTCCACGGCGCGCTGGTCGCTGCCTTTCAGATACCGGAAGGGGACAAGCATGTACGCCTCGTCGTGCATGAACCCCACAGGTTTTCGCACGCGCCAAACCTGACCCAGCCGGAGCTGTACACGTTTGTTTCCATCGACTGCTTCGCGGGCCGATCGATAGGGGCGAAACGAAACCTCTATGCCGAGATTGTGAAACGTCTTTCCTTACTGGGGATACCGCCGGATCACGTCACCATTGTGCTGCGTGAGAGTGCGACGGAGAACTGGGGGATCCGGGGAGGTCAGGCGGCCTGCGATATCGACCTGGGTTTCGATGTGAACGTCTGACGGACCCACCCGGCATGATGTCAGGCATGGCCGAGCACTGGATTGACCGTGAGATCACCGCAGAGACCTTCTACGACGAGGACTTTCGTGAACTGCGCACCGAGCGCGTGGTTTTCACCGAATGCGATTTCAGCGGAGCCAACCTCACCGAGTCACTGCACATCGGCTCGGCCTTCCGGAACTGCACCTTCCGCCGCACCTCACTGTGGCATTCGGAATTCCGCCAGTGCAGTCTGCTGGGCTCCACACTCACCGACTGCCGGGTGCGTCCGGCGAAGTTCACCGAAACCGATTTCACGTTGTCCTCGCTCGGCGGGCTAGATCTGCGCGATATGGATCTGTCGGACTGCCGGTTCCGTGAGGCCAATCTCGTCGGCACCGATATGCGCAAGGCCAACCTGCACGGCGCAGACTTCACCGGCGCGCGCACGCAGAATCTCAAGCTCGACGGCGCCGACCTGCGGGGTGCCCGCATTGACCCGACCTTGTGGACCACCGCAAGCCTGACGGCCGTGAAAGTCGACCTACCGCAGGCCATCGCGTATGCCGCCGCGCACGGATTGGATGTACACGGGGGCTAGCGGCCTAGGGCGACTAACCCTTGAGGCGGATGCGCCAGCGCACGAATCCGGCCATCACCAGCGCGAGTAGCGCCAAGATGCCCATGTCGAACAGCCAGGTTCCCGCATCGTGATTCCACAGCTCGTCCTGCGGCCCCACCGGCACCAGCTTGCGCAGGTCGGTGGTCGCGGCGGTGGCTGCGAAGCCCCATCGCGAGGGGAACAGGAACGAGAACTGTTCCAGCCCGGCACGTCCGGTCACCGGGATGAGTCCGCCGCTGAAGACGATCTGCGTCATGGTGGCGATCACCAGCATCGGCATCACCTGCTCGGCGGAGGTGGCCAGCGAGGACAGCACCAGGCCCAGCACGGTGGCCGCGCACGCGGTGGCGGCAACGGCGACCCACAGCTCGAAGTTCGCGTTTCCTAGCAGCACCGCGCCCTGCGTCGGTCCACCGCGGACGATCACGATGACGGCCGTCATGATCGCGGACTGCACGATGGCGGCTCCGCAGTAGGTGATGATCTTGGCGAGCAGATATGCGGTGGCCGACAGGCCCACCGCCTGTTCTCGTCGGAAGATCACCCGTTCACCGATCAGGTCGCGGATGGTCAGCGCCAGACCCAGGAAGCTCGCGCCCAGGTTGGTCAGCGCCAGCAGCAGCCCCGGTTCGTTTGGGTTGTCGGGCAGTGCCACGTTGAAACCGGCGCTGCCGGGCACCGACAACACCAGTCCGGCAAGGACGAACGGCAGTAGCGCCAAGAAGATGAAATACCCGCGGTCGGCCAGGATTAGCCGTCCCTGGCGGCGCGCCACCGTGGAGACCTGCCGCAGCAGACTGGTCTTGGGTGGCTTGCCCAGATCTCCGGGCGGGGTCGCCGCCGTGACGGGTTTGTTCGCGGCGGGATGCCGTGACAGATAGGCCTGGTGCACGCCGTCCGGGTCGGACGCGGCATTGGCGAAGATATCGGCCCAGTCGGTGGTGCCCATCTCCTGGTTGATGCTGCGTGGAGGTCCGCAGTACGCGGTCTTGCCACCGGGGGCCAGCAGCAACACCTGGTCGCAGTAACTCAGATAGGTCAGCGAGTGCGTCACCACCACCACTACGCGGCCGGCGTCGGCGAGCTGTCGCATCAGGCTCATCACCTGACGGTCCAGTGCCGGATCCAGGCCCGAGGTGGGCTCGTCCAGGATCAGCAGAGACGGACCGGTCAACAGCTCCATGGCCACCGAGGCGCGCTTACGCTGCCCGCCGGAGAGCTTGTCGACGCGCGTCTCCGCGTGCTTGGTCATCTCGAGTTCCTCAAGAACCCGGGACACGACCTGTTCGCGGTCTTCTTTGGTGGTATCTGGGGGCAATCGCAGCTCGGCGGCGTAATGCAGTGCCTGGCTCACCGTCAGCTGCGGGTGCACCACATCGTCCTGTGGCACCATGCCGATGCGGTTTCGCATGACGGCGTACTCGGCGTGGACCCCGTGACCTTCGAAGGACACCTTGCCTGCCGACGGTTGGGTGTTGCCGACGATCAGCCGGGCCAGGGTGGACTTGCCGGCACCTGATGGGCCGATGACCGCAGTGAGCGATCCGGGGCCTGCGGAGAAGCTGATGTCGTCGAGCAGCTTCTTGCCGCCCTCGACGGTGAAGTCGATGCCCTGCACCTCAAGCCCGCCGACGCGGGCGGCCGTCGTCGGTTTGACCAGTGTGCCGTCTTGAACGACGAGGTCGACGTTACCGATGGTGACGGTGTCACCCTCGCGCACCGTTGCCTGCTCAACCTGGACACCGTTGACGAAGGTGCCGTTGATGGTGTGCAGGTCCTGGATTTCCAGGGCACCGGCGGATGGAAGCAACAAGGCGTGGTGTCGCGAAGCCAGGACGTCGTTGACGACGATCGTGTTGTCGGGGGCGCGACCGACGGTGATGGCACCGGGTGACGGTTTGGGCGCGCCGCCGATGCCGAGCGCGCGCATCGCACGGGTGCCGAACGGCTCGACCGGCTCGTGGGCATAGGCGGCGGGGGGCACCGGGGTGGGCTCCGACGGATACTGCTGGCGGG